>NZ_JBAHZB010000029.1:0-36966 GCF_036697315.1 Alteromonas sp. 14N.309.X.WAT.G.H12 | reverse complement strand
TATAAAATGCTTGAACGTGGGGAATGATTGCCTGTAAGGACGTGTCTGACTCCACCAGTGGCCAACCGGGCCAGTCTGGGTGGAAGTTTCTTGCAATGCCAGCGTAGGTGAGCCCACCCCGATCGCCGTCGATTCGGTGCAGTGTATAACCGCCCTCGTTGTCGATCATTTTTTCAAATGCAGGTAAAAAAGACGCCATGTCATCCTCCATGATGCCAGCTTAAAATTTAAACACTATTTATTAGTAGCAGTGTCCCGTAGGTATTACAACTTCTTATTTCTATGTAGAGATATAGGAAAATGTAATGTGATTTGCGTTAAAAACACCGTACAATACTGTCCGTACATACAGTTATGGTGACGACGTGCGAAAAATTATTCACGTCGACATGGACTGCTTCTATGCAGCTGTCGAAATGCGTGATGATCCATCCTTAACGAACAAACCTGTGGCGATAGGCGGCAGTGCTGATCAACGAGGTGTGATTTCTACCTGTAATTATCCTGCCCGCAAATATGGCGTGCGTTCTGCCATGGCCTCCGCCTATGCCAAAAGATTGTGTCCGGAGCTTATTCTTATCAAAGGGCATATGGACAAGTACGTTGAAGAAAGCAAAAAAATTCGCGCCATTTTCAATGATTATACCCACCTCGTAGAGCCGCTATCTCTTGATGAAGCCTATTTAGATGTCACCCACTGCGATATTTTTAACGGCAGTGCCACGCTTATTGCTCAGGATATCCGCCGTCGCATTAAGGCCGAGTTAAACTTAACGGCTTCTGCCGGCGTAGCGCCCTGTAAGTTTGTCGCCAAGGTTGCCAGTGACGAGAATAAACCCGATGGCCTGTGTGTTATCACGCCAGATAAACTAGATGAATTTGTTTTAACCATGCCGTTGTCAAAAATTCCCGGCGTGGGTAAGGTGACTGAACAAAAATTACAGCGTTTAGGCCTAACCACCTGTAAAGACGTGCGAAGTTATCCCTTTGAGCGATTAAAAAAAGAGTTGGGTAAATTTGGTTCTGTACTTTGGCATCGTGCTCACGGCGTGGACGACCGACCGGTAAACGTTGACAGAGAGCGTAAATCAATAGGTGTGGAAAGAACCTTCAGTGAAGATTTACTAAGCTTAGATGATTGCCAAGAGACCGTGTCTGGATTATGGCAAATACTCGAAGGACGGATCGAAAAATATCTGCAAAAAACAGGGACTCCCCGTTGCATGATACGGTCTCAGGGAGTAAAACTGAAATTTAGCGATTTTCAACAGACGACGGTGGAGCATCGACTTCATTCCATCGATAGATCGTATTTTAATACGCTGCTGGAACAGGCATGGCAGCGTGCACGGGGACGAGGTGTACGTCTTGTTGGCTTACATCTTGGTCTTGCCGACGAAAGCCCCTTAGAACAACTCCGCTTACCCTTAGAGGACCATTAATATGCCACAAAGCGTTAAAGTAGGCTTATACCAACATTACAAAGGAAGCTATTACACCGTACTTGGTGTTGCAAAACATTCTGAAGATGAAACTGAATTAGTGGTTTATCGCCCCGAGTACGGTGATAGAGCCTTGTGGGTACGGCCACTTTCTATGTTTTTAGAAACCGTAACAAAAGATGGTCAACAGGTTCCTCGCTTTGCCTATATCGGGGAAAGTCGAGATTAGGCACGGCGTTGTTAGGTAGTGCCGCAATAGGTGAGCTGCGACACACAAAAATAACGGCAATTGCCCTGCGTTGAGACGTTAAGTCTCGGTGAGCATAGGTGGTTGCAGTAAGTAGTCTTTTTCCCATAGCTTCATCATACTTTGCTGGCTGATGTTGCCACCGGACAATATCACCAGCGCAGTGCTTTGGGGTTTAGCCTCAAGGGCCCAAGCGGCTACTGCAGCCATACTCATGGCGCTGGTGGGCTCCACATGCACTTTTAGCAAGTGTTGCAGCCATTGGGTCCAGTAGGCAATTTGCACTTCGTCCACTTCGTAAAAATCATCGAGTTGTTGCAATAAGGGAAAGGTGTATGGGCCCACAGAAGGCGTTGCTGCACCGTCAGCCAATGTATTTGGTGCGCTTGTGAGGGTTTCAATTTTACCACTTTGCAGCGAGCGGGCTGCATCGTTGGCGTTCAGGGGCTCAGCACCGATAACTTTAGCATCTGGCTGCAAAGCGTTTGTGGTGATTAGGGTGCCGCTTAATAATCCGCCACCACCACAGGGAGTAAATACGGCGTCTACTGCGCCGGCATCTTGCAAAGCCTCTAAGCATGCCGTGCCTTGGCCAGCAATAATATCCGGGTGATTAAACGGCGGGATCCATACGGTGCCAGGTTCCAGGGCGGCTTTTTGCACCGCTTCGTCGGCTTCAGGGCGGGTAGGATATAGCGATAGTTCGGCGCCATAGTACTCGGTGGCCGCTGCTTTTACCGGCGAAATAGTTGCAGTGGAATAGATGCAACAAGGAATGCCCATTTGGCTGGCAGCATAAGCCACGGCTTGTGCATGGTTGCCGGAACTATTTGCTACAATGCGTTGGGGCAGAGCATTACGTTCAGCCAACTTAGTGAGAAAGTTGGTAGCCCCACGCACTTTAAAAGCTCCTATGGTCTGAAAGCATTCCGCTTTAAATAAAATACGTTGGCCCATCCATTTATTCAATAAACGGGATTCCAATAACGGCGTGTGTTTCACCTTTCCTTTTAGTCTTACAGCGGCGGCTTCTACGTCGGCAAAAGTGGGGGAGACAGCGTCTGACATCGGTACGTCCTATCTGATAAGCGGTAAGTTTGATAACTTACATGACTCTTCGAGGGCGTGCATTACCTGAACGAGAAAAAAGTGCAAAATGATGCCAGTAAGCAGGGTTACCCTATACCATTGATGAATCGCCTTGGTAGTGTAAATAGTGTTACGCTGCGTAAGTAAACTAACAAAAAAGGAAACACCATGGGTTTATTTGACGTGCTGTTAGGAAATGCGAGCGAAACCGATGCTGATGCGGTATATGAAGAGCTATCGCCGGTGCTTGCAGAAACGGAAACCGTTGTCAGTGCCTATAAGCTGGTACGGGATCTCATTGTTTTTACTTCCAGTAGGATGATCTTGATTGATAAGCAGGGGCTAACAGGAAGGAAAGTGAATTATCATTCCATCCCTTACAAAGCGATTACTCAGTTTGTAGTGGAAACTGCAGGGCATTTTGATACCGATTCAGAATTGAAAATCTGGATATCAGGGCAAGATAGTCCGGTGGAAATTGAGTTAAACAGAAATGCTTCCCAGGGCGTGCAAAAAGCACTGGCTACCCAACTATTTGGTTAATTGGGGTGATTAAAATAGGGTAGGGACCATGTCGTTTTATCTGTGCAGACCGAATTTTGTCCCGACCCAGTTTCAATCATTTTATTTTACAGGCGTAGTACTGTTGCTGTTAAGGTGTCCGATAAGCGCCGCTCCCAAGAAAAGAACCATGATTAACATTACGCCTAACATCCACAGATGTGTAATATCGAAGTCTTGCATAGGTTAGCCCTCTGCTGGTTTGATGATCATTAGTTTCCAATCTTAAATAGGCGATATACACCGTAGCCTATTAGCATGATTGTTGCAATAATGATAAATACTTGTAAAAATATATTCCAGAACATCTTTGCCTCTTTTTTATTTCGTCTCATTATTTGCGATCACGAGTGCTTGATACTCTGCTGAGTTAAAGTATTTCGGCCGCCCTATAAATATCAAGTTTGTCACCGTTCCGATTAACAATGTAAATATAAGCATGACGTAGGCATTACTGATGTCTGTCATGCCTAACCAATCTGGAAGGGTCGTAAAAGACCAAAGCGTATTAATGACCCATACACTCACAAGGGTTATCACCGCAGCGCGAGATGAACGTCTCCAGAAGAGTCCGCATACGATTAGCCATAACACGGGCATTAACCACGCAAGCACCCACCCGACGGAAGCAAGAATTTGTGGAAGAAATGAGCCCACAATAATGGCGATGATAGACAGGATGATAATCACGATTCGCGTTACTTGGGCGATCTTCTCTTCTGAGGCATCAGGTCGGTAAAATCTACGATAAATATCGTTGCTGAATATGGTGGCTGGGGCTAATGCAGTCATGGCAAAAGAGGAAAGAATAGCGGCCATAAATGATCCTAAAAGCAGCGTGACCAGCCAAGGTGGAAGCATATGCACCAACATGGTTGTGGCGGCAGTTTTAGGCCCTAAATCATGAAATTCGGGTAACGCTTTTGCCGTTAATCCAATAACGCAGATAAAGACCCCAAACATGCCGTTAATGGGGGCGGCAAACCATAAGGCTTTAATAATGGTCTTTTCATTTTTGGCGCTCATACATACCTGTAATAATGGTTGGTTGGCAGGCTGACTAAACACCAAAGCCACAACCAGACCAAATGCAAAGGTCATTAACAAATGGGGAGAGCCAAATAAAGAAAGGGCCGCTTCATTGCCGCTATTAATATAATATGCAGAGACAGAACTGAAGTCGCCGTTCGGTAACTGGTAGGCAATAAAACCGGTGGCGAGGATCACACTGATATACATTAATGCGGCATTTGCAACGTTGATCCATCCCACTTCTTTAATACCGGCAAGTACCACGTAAAGAATGCCTAATATGCCTCCGGCTATGGCACTGTATTGCACATTCCAGCCTGTCATCGCTGATAGCAAAATGGCCAGACCTTGGGTTTCAAGGGTGAGCACGCCAAAAATTGAGCCGGCCATTACGCAGCTGACGATAATGCGGATCCCTGGACTGTAGAGTTCTTCAAGTAATTCTGGCACCGAGGTTACACCGGTGCGTCGCATCCACAATCCGGTACTCAAACAGACAATGACCAGTAAAATTACATGGGCAATGGAAAACCATAAGGACATTGCCCCCATGGTCCAGGACAGTTCAAATATACCCATGATATGCGGCGCGCCCAACACGGTTAGCGCCAGTGTTGCAGCAATGACCGTTACGCCCAGTTGTCTGCCGCCATGGGTGAACTCAGCATTATGGGCCTGGGTTTGTAATTTGTTTTGTTTAGCAACCCAAAATCCCACGCCGGTGATAAGAATAAGTTCATACACCAGTACGCAGATTATAATTGTAATATTCATGATGTGGCTTCCGCAGTGGAATGAAAAATGTTGTTTTTTTCGGATGACAACACGTGTGATGTAACCGTACCGATGGAGAGTCGAAGCCCTGAAGGCGCGGTGCAATAGCCTCGAATTTCAATAATGTCACCATCTTCAAGAAAGGTGCGTTGCTCGCCATTTGGTAGTTGCAATGGCAATTTCCCGCCTTCGGTTAGCTCAAGAAGCGAGCCCGCTTCATCGGGGGTGGGGCCTGATTGTGTGCCTGAGCCAAAAAGATCCCCAGCATTTAAATTGCAACCGGTTTGGGTATGATGGGAAATCATTTGTGCGATTGTCCAAAAGGCATGTTTAAAGCTGGTTTCACTAAGCTTCATCGGCGGCAATTTGTCGGTACGCATTTTTTCAGTTTGTAGCGTACAGCACATTTTTATATCCAAGGCGCCTGCCTGGGTGTTTGAAGTGCTATTTAACGCATCAACATAGGGACGACTTTCGTACTCTGTGGGAGATGTTCTAAAGGGCGCCAAAGCTTCCGCGGTAGTGATCCAAGGAGAAATGGTGGTAATAAAGTTTTTTGATAAAAACGGGCCTAAGGGTTGGTATTCCCAGGCCTGAATATCTCGGGCTGACCAATCATTAAGCATGCATACCCCAAAGAAGTGGGACTCGGCCTGCGCCATGGAGATGGGCTGAAATTGGGTGGATGGGCGACCGACAAAGATCCCCAGTTCTACTTCGTAATCGAGTTTTTTCGTAGGACCGAGCTCAGGCTGCTCTTGTTGATTAAGGCGTTGTCCAAGGGGACGCTTTACCGGTGTTCCTGATAGCTGAATACTCGAAGCTCGGCCATGATAACCGATTGGCAACCACTGGTAGTTTGGTAGGAGCGGATTATCGGGTCTGAACAATTTACCTACGGAAGTAGCGTGGTAAATGGATGTATAGAAATCAGTGTAATCCTTGATTTCACAAGGCATACACATATGGACGTCGTTGGCATCAACCAATGTATTACGAATTAAGGTTTCTTCTCTCGCGCCTTTTCTTAAAACCTGGGACAGCGCTAATCGAAAAGCACGACTGTAAGCTTTATCCAGCGCCATAAAGGCATTCAATGTTGAGCCGGTAAGGGTTTTTAGTGCATCACTGGCAAGCCCGGAAAACGGGTTTTGCTGGGCTAACGCATGAAGATCAATAATATAATCGCCAATGGCTACGCCACACCGGGCAGACGTACCCGTTTGCTTAAACACCCCCATGGGTAAATTTTGGATGGGATAGTCCGGATGCTGATTGGCACAGGCCAACCAACTTTGAAGATGAACATCATGGGTTTCATCAAGGAGGACTAAATTTGTTGTATTGTCAGTATCTGATTCCACGTTTCATCATCTCCGTTCCAATTACTGTTGCTTTCTTTTTCAATGTACTGATGAGTGCTGGGTTCAATTTTTCAGAAAAACGTGAAGACGGCATTAACACCACAATGGCCGCTATGGGCTGCCTGATACTATTGAAAATAGGTACCGCTACTGCGCAAATACCCAGATGAAGTTCTTCTTCATCCGTGGCATAACCGAGTTTGTTATATTCAACGAGTTTTTCCCTCAGGGCTGTTTTGTCAGTAATGGTGTTTTGAGTAATTGCCTCTAATTCGCCTTTAAGTAAGACATCGACTTTTTCAGCATGAATGTATGAAAGAATGGCTTTGGCCCCTGCCGCGGTATGCAGTGGTAAAACTTCACCGGGAGGCAACACCACTTTTAGTGGGTGTTCCGATGCCGCTGAATAGGTGGGAACCGTTGAGTTACCCAACCACACTTCCAGCGTGACGGTTTCCTGAAGATTGTCCCGCAACTCATCTATGTGGGATCTTGCCAGGTGAAGGATGTCATTGAAGTTAACATCCGCCATTGTCATGGCTAATTGATAAATGGCCGGGCCTAGCCAATACTTCCCGGTTTCTTTGTTTTTATAAACAAATTCGTGATCAGCCAGTCGGATCAGCAAGCGGGAAACGGTTGCTTTATGGATATCCAGCTTTTTGGCCAACCAGGTGGTTCCCATCTCCTGATTTTCGTTTGCCAAGGTAATGAGAATTCGGATCGCTTTATCAACGGTAGAGGCAGAGTCACATTCTTTCATTCGTTTACTCCAATGAATCACAACAGTTTGAGTCTATAGGCGTATTTAGTCTCATTATCTGAGAACAATTGTGACTATATTGTTATTGCCATGTTGTGTATATGTTTCTTCGGTGCAATGGTGATGCTTTTTTGTGCCATAGGCATTTATCTTCAGCGCCTTTCACCAACGGTAGAACGAAGTACACCAATACCTTCGACTTCTAATTCGATGACATCTCCGGGCTGGATCCAACGTTCCAGCTCATCACCACAACCAAAGGCAATGGTGCCCGAGCCAATAAAGTCGCCTGGATGAAGGGTTTCCGATTGAGACACATGTTCGATAATTTTTTCGAAGCTCCAATACATGTCCGAGGTATTGCCTGTGGACCAGGTTTCACCGTTAATTTTGGCGGTCATGGCAAGGTTGGCAGGATCCAGTTCATCCGGTGTCACCAGACATGGCCCCATAATATTACCGCCATTCATGTCTTTGCCTTTGGCTGGGCCCAATAGCATGGTCACTTCTTGTTGCAGCACGTCACGGGCACTGATGTCGTTGAATATGGTGTAACCGGCAATGTAATCTTTTGCTTCAGAGGCGGGAATATTGGTGCCGGTTTTACCGATATAAATGCCAAATTCCAGTTCGTAGTCCAGTTTTTTGGTATAGGAAGGCCAAGGGATCATGGCATCCTGTCCTTGAATGGTTTGGGTGTTGCCCTTGTAATAAAGGGGCTGCTGATACCAAAGTTCAGGAATGGGTTTGCCGGTTCTTTTTTCAAAGTTCTTAGCGTGAGTTTCAAAGCTAATGGTGTCACGAATAGAGGGAGGATTAAGTACCGGCGCCAATAAATTGATTGTGGATAACGCAAAGCGAATTTGGCTTGTTTCCTGCTCAATTTCAGGATGACTCAAGGCAAATTGGAGCGCTTCGGTAGCACGACGCATACTTAGCTTTCCACCTTGTAAAAAGGCAAGCATATCGGCTGGAACAATGGCATCGGCAATGGCTTGGGGGCGTTCGGTTTCGCCACTGTAGTTAAGCATGGCGGCATACGCCGCATTTAAATCTACTACGGTGTTATCGAGTAGTGCACCTATTCGTGTAGACGTGCCCATAATTGTATCTATAGAAAACGTAACCAGTTTCACAGTGATTCCTTAGTGTCAGATGCTTGTTGATTCATAAATAAGGCTAGTTGGCGCAGCAGTTTTTCATTGTTCGAAGCAATGGCTTTCTCGCCGTTATCTCCTTGGTAGTCATACCAACCCTGACCAGATTTGATCCCTAGCTCGCCATCACTGACTTTTTGTAAAAGCTGTTTGGACGGTAAATGGGCGTTACTCAAGGTGGGAAATATATTGGCGGAGGCACGGGCCGCGGTATCGAGTCCAATCATGTCTTCTGCCTCCATCGGCCCAAGGGTGGCAAGGCGAAATCCGTAACTGGCTTTAACAGCAATATCTAAGTCTTCGGGTGAAACAACGCCTTCATCGAGTAGAAAGTCAATTTCTCGTTCCATGGCACCGGTTAACCGGTTGATGATAAACCCTGGTATTTCCTTTTTAACCAGTACAGGTTGTTTACCAACAGATTTCATCAGGGCAATGGTCGAATCGATGGTGTCCTGGGATGTTTGAGGGCCGGTATGCACTTCAACTGCAGGTATGATGTGCGCAGGATTAAAATAATGCAGCCCAATGATGCGATGTTGATTGGGAAGATCACCGGCGATGGTTGACACCGTCATGCTGCTGGTATTGGTTGCAAGAATGACAGAGTCGGGAGTATCAGAGAGCTGCTTAAATAACCTTTGTTTAAGTTCCAGTATTTCCGGTAAGGATTCGATGTACATATCGATACCGGTAAGAGGAAGTTCGCCGTTGATGTTATGAATGAAATTGACGTTTGACATCGCGTTGTCTACGGACATGGGCGTCAAATCATGATGAATGAAACTGGTAATATTTTTTTCCAGCTGGGTTTTACACCGACTAAGGGCGTCTTCTGACACATCAATGATACTGACCGTGATATTTGCCAGTACGAAAGCTTGGGCGATCCCCACGCCCATGGTGCCAGCACCAATAATGGCGATATGTTCAAATTTTTTCATGTCAATGTAAGCTCCCCCAGTGTGTTGGTCTTTATGTTAATCATTCGTTAAGAGTGTAGGGGGGCGAAAGATCTAGCTCAATACGCGTATCTCAATAAATGAGACATATATAACGGATGTGGGAAAATAATTTACCTGTGGTGTTAATTAGTTGTAACTTGTATCAATAATTGAAACCGGCTAATTGCGTACGTCATTTCTTCTACGTAACCTCGATTTAACAAAGATGTTACATGATGGTTTCTTAAACATTAATGCGAAAGGCATTAAAGGAGTAAATGATGGTTCGGGACGTAAACAATAAATTTAAAGTTAAACCCGTTGCTATGGCGGTTTGTTCGCTACTTGTTCAAGCTGTAGGTGGTTTATCAGGCATACACGCACAGGAGTTATCTACTGATGAAACACAAACAGAATCTGTTGATCAAGAAAATGAAGATGTGGAACAAATTTTAGTATTTGCCCGTAAACGGGGCGAACAGGAAAAAGACGTTCCTGTATCCATGTCAGCCATGAGCAGTAACCAATTAGCCGAAGCGGGTGTTACTGATATCACTGCCATGTTCCAGCTAATGCCTGGCGTAGAAAATAACGCCGATGGTTCCCGAATTGCTAACAAACCTGCCATTCGAGGGGTTGGCTCTACAGAAAACTCCTCTATTCGTGCCAAAGTAACCACCTTTATTGATGGGATCCCCATTGTCGGTGCGCAAGGCATAAGTTCTTTTGCTGGCCTGCAGCAAGTTGAAGTATTACGTGGGCCGCAAAGTTCTGCGTTTGGGCGTTCGACTTTTGGCGGTGCAATCAATTACGTTACCCGCGACCCTGATACCCTTGGCGATCTTGAATTCGACTTCAGAGGCACCCTGGGTCAGGATGACACCCAAAATGCAAGTTTATCGTTGATAACACCGATTGTTGAAAACAAACTGGCTATGGCACTGACATTAGAGTCAAACAGTTACGGCGGCCCTAATGAGTGGAAAACCACTAGCGGCGTTCAGCTTGGCGGTACCAGCGATAAACTGGGATCCATTAAATTTGTTTACTCCCCCACTGATAATATTAAAGCTGAACTCATGTACATCAAGCAGGAAATTGATGATGATCACCCAGCCGTGTTATTTACCAATCTGGAAGATTTAGAGTCCTATGAATTAGATAGCGATGGGCTTTGTGTTGTAAATGGTGGCGATAATTCCTGTGTGAATTATGGCGCGATCAATGTGGATGAGATTCCGCTGGTATTTGATTACAACTTTGACGATGAAACCAATCCAATAGACGACCCTGGTACTCGAATTGACAGAGATCGCATTCAAGGCTCGGTGGAAGTGCAGTTTGATAATGACATGATGTTAACGGTTCTTGGTGCTTACACTGATGAAGAAGGTGAAGATTGGCTTGACCGGGATGCCTATGACGATGTCACCACTATGCACATTGCATCTACCCCAGAAAGCATAGAAAAATATGCAGAAACTCGCCTTGCATCAACAGATGAAGGGCGCTTTAACTGGTTAGTTGGCGCATCATTATACGAATATGATTATCTTAATACGGTGTATTCAAATTATACCGCCGGCACGGTAATGGATCTCTATTCTGAAGGTGCGCGTAACGTTGGTGTCTTTTTCAACCTTGGTTATCAAATTACCGATCGCTTAACCGGTTCTATTGAAGGGCGCTATCAGATAGACAAAATTGATGCACTTTATCCTGAAGACGAAGATCGCGGAGCCTATGCTGATATTACCGCAAGTAGTGAGACCAAGTCCTTTCAGCCGCGGGTGGCACTGACCTACGAACTCAACGATGAAAACAATATCTATATGCAATTGGCCCGGGGGACTAATCCAGCCGGTTTTAACTCCAATGCCTTGGATCCTGTATTGCTGGAGACTGCTGAGTCAGAAGGGCTTAACTTAGAAGCATTCCAAACCTATGACGAAGAAGTCATAGTCAGTTATGAAATTGGACTAAAAGGTGGGTTAAGAGAGTATGACTTACGGTATTCTCTGGCTGCGTATTATCTTGACTGGGACGGCTACGTGCAACCGGCAACGGTAAACTGGACGCCTTCTGATGGCGAATTATTGGACGGCACCACTTCTGATGATTACTACAGTCGCTTGTTCATGAATACCGGCGATCTTAGTGGAGCAGGGGTTGAGTTTGAAGGCAACTGGAGTCCAACCGACAACCTGGATTTTGGTGCCACCTTGTCATATACCGGTATTGAATTTGCGGATGATGCGTGTTCACCGATTCCCCTTGATTATGGTGTTGAGGCAACTTCAACGGATCCGTATAACTGCGCTACGACCATCGGCGGCAATGCGCCTCCCATGCTATCTCGTTTCACCAGCTCTTTGGATGCGACCTATACCGTTGAGTTGTCAAACGGCATGACGTCTTATACACGGGTGGATTATCAATATCGTTCGAAACGCTATGTTGAACAAATCAATACGGATTACCTACCTGCTTATTCTCTGATAAATGCACGTACTGGTATACGCAATGACGATTGGTCTATTGAACTCTATGTGAACAATCTAACCAATGAAGACTCTCCCGCAGGCGCAGTACGTTTCTTTGATGGGCGAATTTCAGGTATGTATTACAACACGAGCATAAGATTAAGACAGCCAAGAACGGCAGGTGTTAATGTTTCTTATAGCTTCTTCTAAACAGAGTGAAAAAATGAAAAAAGCGTTGTGGTTTAACCTAGTACTGGCCGCGCTATTGTGCGCTGGCTGTGCCCAGGAAAGTAAAGACACAGAGGGCATGGTTGACACACATCATCCAGAACGCCCCAATGTGTTATTTATTATGGTCGATGATTTGGGCTATGGTGATGTGGGTTACCAAGGCTCAGAAATTAAAACGCCAAATATCGATGCACTGGCAGCGCAAGGCACGGTATTAAAGCATGGCTATGCTTACCCCATTTGTAGTCCTACCCGAGCGGCCCTTATGACAGGGAAAAACCCGTTGGAATTTGGCATAGACGGGCCAATGGAAAACGATGCTATGTTGCCACTTGATCAAACCACCCTTGCTGAAAAATTTCAGCAAGGGGGGTATCAGACATGGATGGTGGGCAAATGGCACCTTGGCATGGGTCAAAAAGCGGCGATGCCCCATAACCGTGGATTCGATGATTTTTATGGTTTTTTGGGGGGATTTGTCGACTATTACACCCATGTGTACTTTGGTGGCTTGGACTGGCAGCACAATGGCACCTCCATTAGAGAAAAAGGTCATGCAACAGAATTGCTGACTAACCGAGCGGTTGAAACATTGAAAAATTACAACGGGAACAAGCCCTTCTTTATGTATTTGTCCTATAACGCACCTCACACGCCATTACAGTATGTGCCACATCCCACCGTGGATTATAGTGCCATAGACAATCCAGACCGACGGGTATTTGCCCAACTTACCACCGATGTGGACGCTAAAATTGGTGACGTGTTAGCCACACTTAAAGAGACTGGTTTGGACAAAAATACCCTGGTTGTCTTTATGAGTGACAATGGCGGAAATCTTGAAGGCGGGGCCAATAATGGTGATTTTATTGGTGGCAAAGGCCGGGCATTTGAAGGGGGCATTCGGGTGCCTATTGTTGTGTACTGGCCGGATAACATCGCCTCTGGCAGCATGGGTACGCCAATGTTTCCCCAAGACTGGATGCCCACATTGCTCGACGCCGCAGGGATCCCTTATTCTGTTGATGAGTTTGAGGGGGTAAGTTTGTTATCTGCGCTTAAAACGAAGGAGAGCAAACCGATTTCACGGGCCGTGGTGATTGGCACCGCCAAGTCTAAATCAGTTATTGAATGGCCTTGGAAACTGATAAATGAAGATGGAAAGCGGTATTTGTTTAATTTGGCTGAGGATGCCACAGAGCAGCACAATTTAATCAGCGAAAATCCTGCAATCGTTGAATCAATGGCGCATTTGCTCGCTTCTGAAAAAAGCACCCTTCCATCGAAGGGCGCGAAAGGTCCACCACCGGAGTCCTTGTTCCGCAAAGCGGATGGTAGTTTTGACTATGATGTTCGTAAGCCGGAAACCCGCGAACCTTGGGCCGAATCGGCGCAATAACGCACAAAAATAGCAGGTGTTTGCATGAAATCGGATTATACCCAAGATGTGACGTTTAACTCAGACTTTGGTGCCTTGCAAACACCTGTTCATCTGGCTACTGCAATGGCGTTGTCGGGCTGGGAGCCGGGCAAAATAAAGGGGCACTTTAGATACCTGGATTTAGCCTGTGGCAATGGTCACACTCTGACTTTATTAGCGGATGCCCATCCAAAGGCGGAATTTGTCGGTATTGATATTAATCCGCAGCACATTGAACAAGCTCAAAAGGTTGCCAATGAAGCGGAACTAACAAATGTGACCTTTATTTGTGCCGATCTTATGACGCTGAATGCCAGCGAATTTCCGCCTTTTGATTATTGTGCCATCAGTGGCATCTATTCATGGCTTGATGACACCCGTCAGGCCTATATTTTTCAAATAATCGATGACTTATTAACGGATGAGGGTGTTTTTTATCTGGACTATTGTGCATTACCTGGGATCACGCAAACGGCCACCCTTTACAGTATGGTTCAGCAATTCGCTGATCAATATCAAGGATCAAGTGCACAAAGGCTAACGGCGGCAACCCAGTTATTGATACCGTTACACAAAGCAAAGACCCCCTTTTTTCAATACAATCAGCAAGCCGCGGAGCGTTTTTCAAGAATGCTCAGTAACCCTGCGGAAGATGAAGCCCATGAAGTTCTCAATCTAAAACCCAATGCGGTTTGGAGTAAGGAAATCATTGAAAAAGCGCAGGATGAGGGCTTCACCTTTGTGGGCAGTGCCGGATTACATCATAATGTGCCTGATTTTTCAGCCCATCTAACATTACCGGAGGCGGCGAAATCGTTGCCTGTAAGCTGTCAACAAATGTTGCAAGATGTGGCTTGGAATGTGACTCAGCGCAAAGACATATACTGCAAAAACCGTGTGCCTTCTTCCCGCTCGCTGAGTGAACGGTTACATGATGTGGATTTCTACTTTCCTCCAGGGAGTCTCAATGAGCAGATGATTTCTGCTATCACTCGTCAGTTTCCCGGTGCGAGATTGCTCAATAAACCCAATATAGAAAACTTATTGCAATGCGGTGTTACAGGCACGGTGGGAGAGTTATCCCGTACATTTTGTCAGTTGTATCAGCAAAAATATCATCGCCATTGTGACTTTTTCGATGCCTTACTTGAGCAGTTGCTAGCGACACGTGTGATGTCATTGGCCGTTGTGCAAGTGCCGGTAAAAGGCAATTGTGCGTCATTCAGCCTGCCGTCTGCGTTAAATCGGTTGTTGTTAAAGCAAGATTTGCATATGGAGTTTGGTCGTCCGTTATCGTCGCCGGTTACCGGAACCCGTTTAGTGCTACCGATTAAAGATCGCTTGTATTTATGGGCGTTAACTGGCAATGACCTATATTCGGCGTGGGAAAACCTTGGCCAATTGCAGGGGATCTTTTTCGGGCCGGACGGTAAAAAACTCAATGCCGATCAGTTTGTTCAGATTATTCAATCCAGCCTGCCTGCATTTAAAAGCAGAATAGCGCCCGAGCTGGTTCGCTTGGGCATTCTGCAGTGTGGTTAGTTGCAGGAAAAACCTCCGTCGATATTAATAATTTCACCGGTAACCAGGTTTGATGCCTGGGAGGCAAGGAACATAAAGACACCGCTAAAATCTTCCGGTTCACCTAATCGACCCAATGGAATGCGACTCAGTACCTGTTCTCTTTTATCTTGTGCTTCAGGCTCAAAT
This sequence comes from Alteromonas sp. 14N.309.X.WAT.G.H12, assembly GCF_036697315.1. Lineage (NCBI taxonomy): Bacteria > Pseudomonadati > Pseudomonadota > Gammaproteobacteria > Alteromonadales > Alteromonadaceae > Alteromonas > Alteromonas sp. 14N.309.X.WAT.G.H12. Next base: position 21,749 of record NZ_JBAHZB010000029.1, on the reverse strand, counting down.
AACCAGCTTGTCAGTGCTGAACGAAAGACCGTGGGGGCAATGGCATTCACACAGATGTTGTGGGGGCCAAGTTCCACCGCGAGAGAGCGGGTAAGCATATTAATGGCGGCTTTGGAAGTGCCGTAAGCGGAGGTACCGGCGGCAGTGGCAAAGTGGGCGCGTACCGATGAAATCAGAATGATTTTACCACCCCGCTGCTGGGCTTTTAACACGTCACTGGCTTTTCGACAAACAAGCCAGCTTTGTTTTACGTTGGCATCCATTACGCGATCAAATTCATCGCTGGACATACTGTCGATGGGTTTAACCACACTGGTACCGGATGCACAGACGATGATATCCACCGGATGAGATTGGCATGCAGTGGCAAACATGTTGTCGACGGCTGCTTCGTTGTCGGGTCTGCCACAATAGGTGGTGACATCGACACCCAATGAACGGATTTCTTCCGCCAGACTGGAAAGTGTCTCACTATTTGAGCCTGTTAATGTAATGTTTGCACCTGCTGAGGCTAAAGCTCTGGCAGCGGCACCGCCAAGGGCGCCTGTAGCCCCTACAACAAGCGCTGATTTGCCTTTTAGTGAAAAAAGAGAAGCCGGTGAAAAATGTTGCATTATTGTAACTCCCTACAGGTTTGAATTGTCATTTTGCTGTTCTCAAGTCAAGTATTCTGCAGTGTTGCGCCAAAAACCAACAAAATTTAGAAACTGTATCAACTATTGAGATTGTGGAGGTGTAGGTCGAGAATTGGGATGTAATACTTTCTTCACACCTTACAAATGTGGAAAGAAAGATGACAATTAGAACTGAACCTGAAACTGGCATTCAGTATGTTGAATTAAGCCACCCATGGCATCATAACCAGCCCGTGCTTCCTGGCTTGGATGAATTGATTCTTTATCGCTCGGTCAATCATGCAAAGCATGGGGTGATGAGCCAAAAATTTAAAACAACCTTTCATACATCAACCCATGTTAATGCCCCTATTCATTTAGTCTCTGGCGCAAAAGGGGTGGGGGAAATTCCTCTGGATACCTTCTTCGGTACGGGCGTAGTGTTGTCAATACCCAAAGAAAAGTGGGCGCTGATCACTGCAAAAGATTTGCAAGCTTTTGATGATGTGGTCCAAGCCGATGACATCGTACTGATTAATACCACCTGGCATAAGCGCTATGCAGATAGCCAGGATTATTTTGGTCACGCGCCGGGATTGTCGCAGGATGCGGCACAATGGTTCGTTGATAAAGGGATCAAAATGCTGGGTGTGGACACACCTCAAGTGGATCACCCCTTAGCCACCTCTTTGGGTGAGCATCGTAACGGCCCAACCATGAAACGCCTAACGCCTGAATATGAGCGGGAAACCAACCGCAAGGCCAAGGAAGATTTTCCCGACTGGCTACCTGCCCACAAGTTACTGCTTGCCAATGATATTCCTACCATAGAGAACGTTGGCGGCGATCTCGATGTTGTAACGACTAAACGTTGCACTTTTCATGCTATGCCTTGGCGCTGGAATGAAGGCGATGCCTGTGTGGTGCGCTTAATGGCACTGATGGATCCCACGGGAAATTACAACATTGAATCTGGTCAGGCTGAGGAATAAGGAGAAGACAATGACAACATCTACAAAAGGTCTACAGTTTTTTGATCTCAGCAACCGCTGGGGACACGGGATGCCACAATGGCCATCAAGCCCTAAAGGGATCGCCATCACCACGACCCAATTTCATGCCATGCATGGTTGTCAGATTTTGGAATGGGAAGGGATCATGCACCGGGGAACGCATATGGATTCACCTATTCATGTGACTGAGAACGCTCCGGATATTGATGCCTTTGAGCCTTGGCGCTTCTTTGGTACCGGAGTGGTGGTTTCAATTCCGAAAGGAAAATGGGGGGTTGTGACGCCAGAAGATTTAGAAAAAGCCCGCCCTCAGATCCGTGAAAATGACATCGTAATTATCAATACCGGCAGTCATAAGAACCTAGGTGATAACGATGACTACTACCAGTATTCGCCGGGCCTTTATAAAGAAGGAGCCGAGTGGTTGGTAGAACGCAAAATCAAACTGTTAGGGATTGATGTACAAGCGCTGGATCATCCTCTTGGTACTAAGCTGGTGGATCACGGACCTGGCCCAACGCACCATCATCTTTTTGACGAATACAAAAAAGAAACCGGCCGGGATGTGATGAAAGATTTTCCCCATTGGGAGCCTTCCCATAAAGCCCTATTGGCGGCAGGTATTCCTGGTATTGAAAACGTCGGTGGCGATATAGACAAAATAACCGGTAAACGTTGCACCTTTATGGCCTATCCATGGCGTTGGCCCGGTGGTGACGGATGCGGGATCCGTTTGGTAGCCATTATCGATCCTGACCAAACCTTCGCTCTGGAAAAAGGAGACAGCTATGCAGGTAACTAAGATTAGTGACGCAAAGCGTTATGACGCCAAACTTCATTGGGGGATGACAGGGCTCCGTCTTCAGGGCATGGAAGCCAGTGATATGGAGAGTTTTTCATGCAGCCTGTCTTACTTTATGCCCGATGGTGGCGCCGAATGGAGCGCTTCGCCCAATGAAAAAGTGTACATCGTGCTGGATGGTGAGATCACCATATTGACCAAAGACGAAAATGATCAGGTCGTAGAAACCCAAATGGGACCGATGGATTCCTGCGTTATTGGATATAACGAAACCCGGGCAGTGGAAAATCGCACCAACGGTGTGGTCACCATGCTTGTTGTCGTGTCTGCTTAGGAGAGAAAAAATGATTTCAGAAGCATTAAGAAACCCACTGTCCTTGTTTGATGTAAAAGGTAAATCGGCGCTGGTTACCGGCGCTTCCGGCGCCTTTGGTCGTGCAGTGTCCATCGCGTTAGCCTCCATGGGCGCGAACCTTACCTTAGTTGCCGGTAGCAAAGACGAGCTTGAAAGTGTAGCCGCAGAGTGCCGTGAAGTAGGGGGGACGGTGCAAATCATTAACCGCCGTCCGGATACTCTTGAAGATGCCAATGCCATGATTGAAGCTGCTGTTCAGCAATATGGTGATATTGAGCTGATGTTCATCGGTTCCGGTTACAACAAAGCAGGATTTATTCACGAGCAATCCTATGAAGATTGGCAGGCGGTGATGGATGCCAATGTGCGGGGCAACTGGTTTATGGCGAAAGCCTATGGCACATGGCGCATCGAGAATAATCGTACCGGTGGCAAAGTGGTCATGGTGTCTTCGGTTCGAGGGCGTCATGGCAACATTAGTGGTTATACCGGCTACTGCACCAGCAAAGGGGCTACCGATATGTTGACAAAGGTATTGGCAACCGAATGGGGCAAGTATGGCATCAATGTGAATGCCATTGCGCCTACGGTATTTCGCTCCAAACTTACCGCCTGGATGTTTGATGAAGATAACGAGCTAGGTCAGGCCACAAAACAACGGTCATTATCACGGTTGCCGTTAGGCAGACTGGGTGAGCCAGAAGATCTTGTGGGTATGGCAATGTACTTATTATCGCCAGCATCAGACTTTTGTACCGGTCAAATCATGTATGTCGACGGTGGATTTACAGCGGGGTAATGAATATGTCTGCTAATCCAGTCGTTGGCATCGTTGGCGCAGGACTCATGGGGCATGGTATTGCCCAACGCTTTTTGTCTGCTGGCTTTACGGTGAATCTTTATGATCCTAGTGAAGACGCGCTTATTGAGGCAAAGCAACAGATCCCGGTCATTTTTAACCTATTAGGGCAAACCGATAATAGTGGTGACCGTTTAACCTGTTTTACCACCCTTCAACCGGCGGTGGAAGACGCGAGTTTGGTTATCGAAGCGGGCCCTGAAAATATAGACGTAAAACGGCAGATTTTTAGCGATTTATGTCAATACACATCGAAAGATTGCATTTTAGCCACCAATACGTCGGCCATCCCCATCGCCAATATTGCGGAAGAGCAGGTTAAGCCCGAGCGTATCGTTGGGGCTCACTTTTGGAATCCCCCCCATTTGGTTGACTTAGTGGAAGTGATCCAAAGCCGTTTCACCGATGCCCAGGTGGTGGAAGAAACCATTGCTATTTTTAACCGCGCAGGCTTAAAAGCGGTGCATGTGAAAAAAGATATTCCGGGGTTCATTGGCAATCGGCTGCAGCACGCTATGAAGCGGGAAGCCATTGCCTTAGTCAGCAACGGCGTGTGTGATGCCGACACCATCGATGAAGTGGTAAAGCATGGTTTTGGCAAGCGTCTGGCTGTGCTCGGCCCTTTAGAGCAATCCGATATGGTAGGACTGGATTTAACCTTAAGTATTTTGTCCACCATTTACCCTGATTTAGACAACAGCCAAGTCCCCCAATCCCTATTGCAAGACAAAGTGGCCGAGGGCAAAACCGGTATGAAAACCGGGGAGGGCTTTAAGCGCTGGACGAAAGCGTCAGCGCAGCAGTTAAAACAACGCGTACAAGAACACTTGATTCGTGCGCAATTACAAAAACATTCAGAAAACTAATACAACACCTAATATGAGGTTTACCCATGGCGATTAATCAATATTACCCCGTTCCTAAGTTAGAAGAATACAGCGAACGATTTAAAGATTTTTTTAAATTCAAACGGGAAAATGGCATTTTAGAAGTCAAAATGCATACTAAAGACGGCCCGGTAAAATGGAGCTATCAGTTTCACCACGCTTTAGCGGAATTATGGACTGTCATTGGCCATGACAAAGAAAATGAAGTGCTTATTCTGACATCCACTGGCGACAAGTGGATCAATGAATGGGATGTTGAATCCTTCAAAGAAGTAGAACAATCCCCCGATAATGACAAGCGTTTTGATGTACAAATCTACGATACCCTAAAAATTGTCGAGAATTTCATTAATGACATTGAGATCCCTACTATTGCTGTTATTAACGGGAAGGGGATCCACTGGGAAATGTGCATGATGAGTGACATCACCCTTTGTACCCCTGATTTCGTGCTTCAGGACGACCATTATGGCATGGACTCAGGTCACGTCCCTGGCGATGGCATGGGACTGTGCTTACAGGAAATTTTAGGCATTAAGCGTGGTAATTACATGATGCTAACCTGCGAAGCGATGGATGCGCAGACCTGCTTAGAACTCGGAGCGGTAAATGAAGTGGTAGAAAGAGATAATATCGTCGATAGAGCATGGGAAATTGCCGGTGATATTATGAAGAAAAGCCGTTCTTGTCGTCGCCTGACACACTATATTTGTGCCCGACCTTGGAAAGCGGTTATTGAACGTGATTTTAGAATTCACGTACTGTCAGAAATGTATTCATTTAATATGTCGAATTCAGAGCATGACTTTGAGTACATCAAGTACGATGAAGAAAAATAAAAAAAGGGCTGCCGCCCTTTTTTATTGAGAGGATCCAGCTTAACTAAGCTGGATCTTTTTCAAACCTAGTTTGTAGGCTGTAAGGTACGATCGAAAAACCGGGTAATGGTTTTATATAAATGAATACCCGTTTGTTTGCCACGTATACCGTGTTTCTTGCCCGGATAATCCATGGTTTCAAAAGGGATCGCTAAATCCTGCAAGTGTTTATACAGCTTGGTACTGTGGGTAAACAGCACATTGTCATCGGCCATGCCGTGGTAAATCAACAAGTCACCTTTGAGATCTTTAGCATAAGGGAACACACTAGAGGCCGTGTACGCCCCGTCATCGGTATTTGGATTGCCCATGTAGCGTTCGGTGTAGTGGGTGTCATAAAGACGCCAATCGGTTACCGGAGCACCGGAAACCCCGGCAGCAAAGTAGTCGCCCGCTTTAAACATGGTCATTAAGGTCATGTAGCCACCGTAGCTGTGACCATGCACGCCAATTCTGGCGCTATCGACGTATGGCAGTGTACGCAGGAATTTAACCCCAGCGACCTGATCATCCACTTCAATGGTGCCCATTTTCTTGTAAATGGGATCTTCAAAGGCTTTACCCCGGAAGTTAGAGCCGCGATTATCGATACTGAACACCACATAGCCTTTGCTGACCCAGTACTGCATGAGCAGTCCGCGATTTCCGCCCCAACTGTTAGTCACCACCTGTGCGTGAGGACCGCCATACAGGTAGACAATGACGGGATGTTTTTTCTCAAGGTGGTCAGGTTTATATAATCGATAATAAAGCTCAGCACCATCATCGGTCTTTAAGGAACCAAATTCGGGCTTAACCCAGTTATCCTGATAGGCATAGAGGGGATGGGCTTCATCAATGGCATTTTCTTCCAACCAAGTAATCTGGGTGCCATCGGCTTTATGCAAGCTAACCTGAGGCGGATGATTTACCGTCGATACGCTATCAATATAGGTTGAGGCATCGCCGGCAAAATTAACGCTGTGGAAGCCATCGGTAGTGGAAACGCGTTGGATATCTCCCCCCTTTAACGACACGCGGTATAAGTGCCGTTCCAATGGCGTGTCTTTACGGCCGGTAAAGTAAACCATACCAGCGTCCTGGTCGACGGCTTCTAATTCGTCTACGACCCATTGCCCTGAGGTAAGCTGGCTCACAAGGGAGCCGTCATTGTTGTACAAATAAAGGTGTTTAAATCCGTCTCGTTCCGATGCCCAAATAAACTGCTTATTGTTTAAAAAGGTGAGATCGTTATTTAAATTCACCCAGGTATCGCTGTGTTCTTTAAGTAGTCGTTGTTGAGACTGGGTTGATGCGTCATAGGCGCGCAGTTCCAGTTGCTGTTGATCTCGGGTTTGCCATTGATAGGTAAATACGCTTGAGGCGGGGATCCATTTACCACGGGCTAAATAAATATCTTTATCGTTGCCTAAATCAATCCATTGGCGCTCACCTGTGCTTAGGGTTTGAATAGCAAGGCCGATTTCAACATTGGGCGTTCCTGCCGCGGGGTAACGCTGTTCGATCATTTTGATACTGTCGGCGTAAATTTCAGAGCGGGTGATCACATCAACGGGGTTCTCATCTACCCGGGTAAATGCAATGTACTTTTCATCGGGTGACCACCAGTAACCGGTCATTCTGTCCATTTCTTCCTGGGCGACAAATTCGGCCATACCAAATTTTATCGTCCCGCCACCTTCAGTGGTGATCGCGGTCTCTTTGCCAGTAGCAATGTTCTTCACAAACAGATTTTGATCGCGAATGTAAGATATATAATTTCCTTTAGGGGATAACTTAATATCGGTTTCAAAGGCGTCCGTGTCTAATAGTTGTTTGGCTCCGGACTGACCCAGTTTGTAATAAAACACATCGCCACCAATAGGAAAAAGTAGGGCACTGCCATCGCTTGACCATTGATAGCTAACAATGCCTGAGCCGGTGAGGCGCATTCTTTCCCGACGGCCTTTTTCTTCATCGGATAACTCGACTTTGCCGTCGGTTAAGCTGGCAGAATCAAACAACATACGGGTTTCACCGGATTTTATGTGGTACTCCCATAGATCCAGCTGTTCATAATCGTCTTGTTTACCTTTTAAGAAGGTAACACGCTGGCCATCCGGTGAAATCTGAAGGTTTCTCGGGGCGTTGCCGTCTAAGGAAGGGGATTCAAAAATGCGCTCAATGGTGAGTTCTTTTGCATGAAGAGCAGAACTAAGCATAAAGACTCCAAGTAACAAAATTTTTTTCATTGTAATTATTGACTGTTAAGTTATCGACGTAAAAATAATAGGTTAGAATGACACAAGGCAGGTAAGAATAAAATAGTACGCAAAAAAGAAGGCTTCTCGGGTCTGGCAACCCCTTTATACGCTTGACCGTTTCTTTTCCATCTCTTACGGTGCATTTTTTTGATAATTAATCGGTAATGGTAAGTCATGGCTGAAGGCTTTCGCTGTAAACAGTTTTTTGTTGCCCACGATGCCTGTGCGATGAAAGTCGGTACAGACAGTTTGATTTTGGGGAGTTGGGCGAAAGCGGATAATGCGCAACGTATTTTAGATATAGGCACCGGTACTGGCCTACTTACGCTTATGCTGATGCAAAAAGCCCCGGATTTGGCTTACGCCACGGCAATAGACATTGATGAAAATGCAGTAAAGCAGGCGAAAGAAAATGTCAGATGTTCGCCTTGGGCGTCGCGAATAACGGTTTTACACGGGAATATAACGTGCTTTCCTCTTGAGCAAAAATACGATGTTATTATTGCAAATCCGCCCTATTTTACCGGCAGAGGTGCACCAACCTCGGCTTATCAACATGCAACAGAAGCTCGTCTTAGCGCTCGTTTAGACGAGGGGCTTTCGGCGACGCAATTGTTACAGGTTGTTGATCGCGCACTGGATCATTCAGGGATATTTTATTGTGTTTATCCCGCATCCCGGGATCCCGAAATTCGCCTCGCTGCGTCCGAGCACCATTTAAATCTGATATCGCGCCTGAGTATAAGCGCTACACAAGGCAGCGAGCCTTACTTGTATGGCTATGAAATGGGACGAGAAAATAGGCCGACGATCTTTTCATCACTTGCGATCCGAGATCGGGAGCATCAATATACCCAGGCATATCGGCAGCTTTGTAAAGACTATTATTTGCACTTTTAATACGGGATTCAGGGACGGTGAAGAGGGTTGCTAGAAACAAAAAACGCGGCATTAGCCGCGTTTTGGATATTTTAACAGGTTAGGAGAGGAATTAAGACTCTTTCACCAATACAGATATTTTAGAAATACCTGCAATTTTAACCTGGTTCATCACTTCAACAACAACGCCATGTTCGGTGTCTGCATCTGCTTGAATAGCCGCAGAATCCGTGTTGTTTTCAGCTAAGAAGGTTTGGGCGTTAGCCACTACACGACGAATATCAACTTCGCGTCCACCCATGGTAATAATACCATTCTCATCAATACGGATGGATAACGCTTTTGATGGTTTGTTCGTGTTAGCTTGGCTATCGTCAGGACGATTAACGTCAAGCCCTTTCTCTTTTACAAAAGAGGTGGTAACAATGAAGAAGATCAACATGATGAACACGATGTCCAACATGGGGGTCATGTCAATCTGCGCCTCGTCATCGGCCGCGGTATGCTTTTTTCTTTTCATCTCGTAGTCATTCTTCTCTTTAAGTTCGAGCACATTAGTATACTGTTTGTTATCAAAACTGGTAGCATTTTGTAATAAACAGATACCATACTTAACACTTGTTGATGGCTTTTTAGCCAAAATCATCGTTGAGTTATATTATTGCGATGATTTTTTAGTCAGGGCAACCCCGAGTTGGTAAAAATACAACATTAATGATTCATTAAGCTGTTTACGCAAATTACCATGAGGATAAATGCCAAGTCTAGCTTCTGCTGACTTTTTTGTTCCCTGAACAAGAAAAGCATTCTTCAGCGCGTTATCCTGAATGCAGGCTTCAAAAGCCCGAGCCGCCATCTCTTGTGGCATAGCATAGTAATACATTTTTAACGCGCGATCAGCCTCTATTGATCGCAAAAGGTATTCCCCAGGTACATTTTGATCGTTTAGAAACATCTGTTTGAAACAGTCGCAGAGCAGGTCATTCAAGGGGTGTGGGCGAACTTCATTGTTGTCTAACCATGCTTGAGAGGCGAAGGATCCCGGTTGTAGATCGTAAAAAGCATGGGCGGCAATATAATGATCAAAGGCGTGAAACCATTCGTGAGCGAGGGCGCCGCCGCCGGCATTTTTGGCCAAGGCCAGTTCCCGTGTTGCACTGTTGTAGTGGGCACTGCTGTGTTTTTGTCCGCCGCTGCCAAACGCCAGAGCCAGAGAACCGTTTAACGAGATGACCGCTTCGTTGACCTGTAAAATTTCTACTAAATCATACAAGGCATCAAAAAAAAGATTCGCGGCCAGCTGTTGCTCTTTTGGGGTCACCCATTTGCCGATGGTGATGCGTGAAAAATTAAATAATTTGCGAATATCGTTAAAGGTGACATCGGCGCCGTCTCGGTGAGACGGCCCATTGCGATAAAAGGCCTGGTGTAACCGGCCAGGTGTTGACGAATCAGACGAGTTCATCGAGTAGTTGATGGCACCAAGATTCGATGCGCTGGTCCGTTAAATCGTACTGGTTTTCATCGTCAAGGCTAAGGCCAACAAAATGGGCTTTATCCTCGGTGAGGCCTTTTGACTGATTAAATTCATACCCGCTATTTGGCCATTCGCCAATAAAGTGACAACCTGAAGGTTGTAGCGCCTCGTGCAACATGCCTAATGCGTCTTGAAACCAGTCGGCATATCCGTACTGATCACCTAAGCCAAACAAGGCCACGGTTTTACCTGCTAAATTAAGCTGGTAAACCTCTTCCCAACTCGATTCCCAGTCTTCCTGGAGTTCGCCAAAGTCCCAGGTAGAAATCCCAAAAATCAGAATATCAAAGGCTTCACATTGTTTTAAAGCGGTATCTTTAATATTGAATACACTGACCACGGGAGCGTCAAAAATGCTGTTTAATTGGGCTTGTATTTTTTCTGCCGCCATCTCGGTGTAGCAGGTTGTAGAGCCATAAAATAAACCGATGGACAGGGCTGGATCACTCATTTACTTACCTTTTAATCGTCTTCTCGGGGAGGAAATTCTACCGTATCCCCATTACTGCATAACGCTTTGCAAATTACAGTGGTGTCATTTTCTTTTAAAACAAGCTGACCGATGGCCGAACTGTTTAATAAAGTGTGTGAGTTATGCCCTTCGGGCGGACGTGCACGCACGGACATATTACGACGGCGTGTAAACACATTGAGGGGCGATTTATGCCCATATAATGCCCGGTTAATGCGTTCTAGCCAACCTAATAATCCGGCGGGAAAAGCATTTTTAATACCACTACAGGTAAACTGAGTAATATGTGGGCTGTTTCTATGAAAACGCAAGCGTACATCGTAGACAAACGAGTAATGCACGTCACCGGATAAAATAATAAATTCCGGTGGCGTTTTATAGTGCCTAAAAATATTGAGTATGACATTAGCAGTGCCCTTATGGGCCATCCAGTTTTCAGCATCCACAGTTAAGGCTTTGCCAAAAAAGGTGAATACTTTTTGGATGGCTTCAATGGCTTTTACGCCATAAATGGGTGCTGCAGACACCACAATCACCGCTTGTTGGCCAATAATGTCCTGTTGGAATTCGCACAGTGCTTCCCAGTCCATTAACCCTGACGGTTTATTGAGGCTAGATTCTGAACGCCAGCGGCGTGTGCGGGTATCCATGACATAAATGGGGGGCGATGTGGCAAGGGTGTAATGCCAATCTTCAAATGCCATGAGTTGGTCGATAAAGGCGTCTTGATCTTGTAAACCCTCAGCCGTGAAGGTGTTGCTACCATGTTTCACCAAGTCGGTAAATTTTTCCGGCTGATTGCCCCAACCCTGGCATAACCAGTAGCCGGTTAAGGCATTGCCAACCATGCGTTTAGATAAGGGGTGGTTATACACTTCCTGCTCCCAACCCCGAGTAAGGTTCCAATCATCAGTAACGTCATGATCATCAAAAATCATATAAACAGGAATATGGGCAAGGGCACGACGTATTTGCCAAAGGGTCTCTTTAAAGCGATGAATAATGTCGGTTTCCCGATTAAATTGTGCTTTAAACTCCTCGGGAATGGGTCGGTCTTGAATATCCACGCATTGCCACACCGCATCAGACCACACCAGTAAATACATACTGATTACTTCAGACAGGGTAATAAGATGATTTTTGGCGTTAACAGAGGTAAATACGGGTTTTTGCTTGGCGCCAAAAAAGAGCTTTGATAGGGCGGTGTTGGTGGCAATCTGGGGAAGAATTTCATCCCGGCGATAATAATTAAGCGGGTGCGTTAGCAACGCCCCGCTGCTCTCTACCACTGCCCCAGTTAAGGATTCCCCAAACAGTCCTAAGGTTGCTGACAATTGTTGGATGGCTTGTAGCATAGGGCCGGCTACGTCATCGCAGTAAATCTGATCCCCCGTTAATAACAGCACATCGGGTCTGGCGCTGTGTTGGGCGACAGATTGTGCAATTAGTGCGTCTACTCGGCATAAGGCATCGGGCTCGTCATGATGGGGTTTACGACAAGAGCCGTGCAGCACGTTGGTCAGGTTGGGTTGCCAGCTAAATGAGAAAGTCTGTTGTCCCGGGTAAAGTAATGGTTTTTTTTCTTCTTCCCAGCGTTGTTGGTGGTTAGCTTGGGTAAAGATAAGGTCGTATTGATACACCTGTTGGGCGTTGAGTCCATTGGTAGGTTTGGCCATGATAAGGTGTATAAAGGCGTGAGTTCCCACTTGAACGCTGTGTTTATCGCAGGCTGTTTCAAAGGCATCAAGGCATAAGGTGAAGGGGGCAGGTTCGCTTGTTACCAACCACACCGTGAACCCTTTGGCATGGGTATGTCGCAAAATGGGCCCTGCAAGCACCAATGGAATAGAGGTCATTATGGTGTCACTGTTCCTTTAAAGTTGATTGAAGTTATTCTGCCTGACCTGACTTGCTCGGTTAGAAGGAATACGCCATGATGGAAATTATTCCGCAATAGTTCAAGGTGATAAAGGAAAAGAATGAAACAAATTATTGGTATGGCTTGTATGACATTAATTGCATTGGCCGGATGCAGTGAGCAGCCAGAGCAAATTGAAGGTGAATCCGGCCCTCAATCGCTGGCTGTTTCCGGTGTTTGGATTAAAAATGAAGACGGTACGGCGATGGCCGATCCTCAAACATCCGGGCTGACGGTGTGGCAAGATAAACTGGTAAGCTTGTCTGACGGTAGTGCAAATAGTGATCTTCAGCGTAAATTACATTTTATTGACAGCGATACGGCAACGGTAAAAAGTGATGCAGAGAAAATGCGCTTGACGAATTTGGTTAGACGCAGTTGTTTCAACGGCTATTTAGCCAATCAACCGGATCTTGAAGCACTCACTGCCGATCCTATCCGTCCCGGTGTGTTCTATACGATTACCGAAGATGCCACTCGCACCGGCGCCCTGTCTGCGTCTTGTGAGAAAAAATACGAAGACACGGGGTCAACGGACTACCCAAGGGTCTTAGTCAGGTTGGAAAAAACCGAGTTTGGTACCCTGATGACCGGCGTTAAACCGCTGAAATTCCCAAAAGCGTTTAATGTGGGCGACTTTCCTAACGATGGTATTGAAGGGTTAGCAATGGCATCAGATGATTTGCTTTATCTGGCACTGGAAAAAGACGGCAATGGTCAACCTCGCATATTTACATTGACCCTTGGCAATGAATTCTGGAAGGATACGGAGTTTGCTGAAGTTAAGGATCCAACGTTAAATGTGCCCACCTTTCCCAGTGGCAATCATCCCATCAATGGTCTGGCGTATTATCAACATGAGCAAAAGGGCTTCTTGCTGGCGGCGGCCCGTAATGACAATGAATTATGGGTAATTAGCACAGACAAGAATGTCCCTTTTAAACGTATTCCCATGCATTTTCTTGCACCTACTGAGGGCGCAACGCAGGACTGTGACGCCACAGAAATCATGGACAATGCGTCCATTGAAGGGATTGCGGTAAAAGACAATACCTTGTGGATGGTTAACGACCCGTGGAAAGTGAACTATCTGAAAAACATACAGTGCCCGGTGAACAAGGCAAATTACGAAGCCATGGCGCCGTTATTGTTTTCTGCCCCTTTAGACATGGCGTGGTTTGAATAACACACCGAAGGATTAAATAGACAGGTATCGCCCTTGGGCCTTTGGTTAAGGGCGATACACATAAGCAATTTAATTAACGCAGCCGATCCGCAAATGTCTTTTTAAACTTAGCCAGTTTAGGCGCCACTACCATCGCACAATATTGGTTTTGTGGGTTATTTTTAAAATAACTTTGATGGTAATCCTCAGCAGGATAGTAGTTATTGAGCTCGGTGACTTCCGTTACAATGGGATCGGGCCAAACTTGTTCGTTGGTCATTTCTTCAATAATACCAAGGGCAGCCAGTTTTTGTGCTTCGTTGTGATAAAACACCGCACTTCGGTACTGGGTACCCACATCGTTTCCTTGTCTGTTTACCTGTGTAGGGTTGTGCAAGGCAAAGAATATTTCCAGAATTTCCCGATAACTGAGCTTTTCACTATCAAATTCAATGCGTACCACTTCGGCATGACCGGTATCACCATGGCATACCGCTTCATAAGTGGGGTTTTCAACATGGCCGCCCGCATACCCCGAAATCGCACTGATAACGCCATCGACACTATTGAACGCCGATTCTAAACACCAGAAACACCCGCCAGCCAGTGTGGCTGTTTGAGTTGTGGACATAATTATACCCTCTTACTTGCTTTCCCTTAATGTGGTTACAAAGATGAATAAGTTCAAGGCAATTTTACCGTTTTATAATCTTTTCTAAGTATAAACGATTACACTAATAGAAAGGACGTCGGTGTAGACGGCGAGGAACACCTTGCTCGTCGTTATCTTTTTGTATGCTTGTTGCTGATATTAAGGAGCGTGAATGACTACCGGTGCACATTTGGTCGTGGGAGCCAACGGGGCCATTGGTCGAGCTCTTGTTAGAGCATTAGCCACAAAGTCGCCCGCACAACCGGTGTTTGCTGTGGCACGACATCACGATGCTAAGGATGTATCTTTGGCTAACGTGCGCTATGTCACGTTAGAGACCCAAGATGAAAATCAGGTGATAAGCTGGGTAGGCGAGCAGCGCAATCACAAGGTGCGATTTCGCACGGTTGTGTGTACCACCGGCATATTACATGGGCACTATCAGCAATGCTATTTGCAACCCGAAAAGAAAATAGAAGACATTACCCCCGCTAATTTACTGGCTTACTTTGCGGTGAATACGGTGGTTCCCGCCATATGGCTAAAAGCTTTGGTAAATATGATGGCTGCTGACGGCGCGTCAATCACCTGTTTAAGTGCGCGAGTTGGCAGTATTCAGGATAATCAGCTAGGGGGGTGGTACGGTTACCGGGCATCAAAGGCGGCGCTAAATATGCTGATAAAAACTGCGGCGGTGGAATACAAAAGGCGCAGCAAACACACGTTGCTGGTGAGCTATCATCCAGGCACAGTAGACAGTGAGCTTTCTCTGCCTTTTCAGAAAAATGTGGCGGATGACAAATTGTTTACGCCGGCTTTTACGGCTTCTCAACTGCTCGCTTTTCTCGACCAAGCAGACCTTGATGACAACCCACATTATGTGGATTGGAAACATGAGCCTATCGCCTGGTAATGGTGGCTAAATCAAAGTGCGAAAGATGAGGTAAGGGTTTACTGGGTTCAAGATGAAGACTTTCCCCATAGACACTGATAAGATTTCCCTTTACCCGTTACTTTTGCCTTTGTGGTAAAGAGGGCATAACGCGTTGGGGAAGGTGAACGGGCATTTCTAGCCGAAACATAAACTTATGATAATAATCATCACCCCCCTATTATAACAATAAGTGAAGAGGAAGATGATATGAGCGGGGCGAGAGAACAGTTCGGATCGCGCATCGGATTTATTTTAGCTGCAGCTGGCTCTGCAGTAGGTATTGGAAACCTGGTGGGGTTTCCCGTTGGCGCCGCAAAAAATGGCGGTGGCGCGTTTTTACTCATGTATGCGATTTTTGTGGTCGCCATTTGTTTACCGGTGATGCTTGCAGAAATGTCTGTTGGTCGCCATGCACGTAAAGATCCTTTAGGCGCTTATCGCTCCATCGGTGGCAATGCCTGGTATTGGAAATTAGCCGGGTGGCTGTCTATTGTCACCCCCTTTATGATTGCGGTTTTTTATCTGGTTATCACGGTTTGGATATTTGGCTATCTGCTCGAAATTGTAATCGGCAATCTTGATGTACTGGCAAACCCTGAAACCTTCGGCACATTCAGGAATAATGAAAAAGTCTTTATTTATATGGCTGCCGTTGTGGCGGTGGTTTACCTTATTTTGCAAGGTGGCGTAAAAAAAGGCATCGAAAAGGCGGCCAAATTGCTAATGCCCACCTTGTTCATTATGCTGTTGGTGTTAGTGGCGTTTGTGTTAACACAAGATAATGCCATGAAGGGAGTGGAATTTTATCTAATACCTGACTTCTCCAAAATAGATGCATCTGTGGTCAATGGGGCCCTCTCCCAAGCCTTCTTCTCGTTATCTTTGGGGATGGGGATCATGATCACTTACGGGAGCTACATTGATAAACGTTCCGATGTTCCCGGTGCGGCAAAATTGGTTGCATTAACCGATACCGCCGTGGCTTTCACCGCGGGTCTGATGATCCTGCCAGCTATTTTTTCCTTTGACCCCAATACCAACCCCGATGAATTGAGCGAATCTTCCATTGGTATGATCTTTACGTTTTTACCGAAGATATTTTTAGCGTTGCAAGATTCTATTGGGTACGTGGGCGCGAGTATTGTGGCAGCGATTTTCTTTTTGCAGGTGTTTTTTGCCGCGATTACCTCATTGGTTTCCATTTTTGAAGTGCCCGTGGCGGCGTTGATGGATGAGAAAAATATGGGGCGCAAGCCGGCGCTGTTTATCTTGGGCGTATTGATGATTGTGTTGGCTGTACTGTGCGCGCTGTCATTTGGTTATACCCCGTCCTTGTCTGAATTTGTCAGTTATGCCGACACGCCAAAATCCTTTTTTGATGTCATTTATGATGTATTTTACGAAACAATTTTGCCGTTAAATGGCTTCCTTATTTGTATTTTTGTGATTTACCGGTGGAAAAAACAAAACTTCAATCGAGCATTGGATGAAGGTGCTGAAAATTACAAAGGCAGCTTGTTTGAACGGTACGTGGATCTTTCCATTGGGACCTTTATTCCGGTGATTTTGCTGGTGGTCTTTATCAATACCGTAGCGGTGAAGTATTTCGGTACAAGTCTATTTAGCTAAACAAGCTGTTTACAGCATGTCATAGGGGCTAACAAAGGTGGGCGTTAGCCCTAAGGCTTGCCAACTTAGCTGGGCGTTGATTTGTTTGCCTCCGTTGTGATGAGAGGCACTAAAAACCGGCGGGGTAAGCCGTCGTTGCTTTGCGGCCCAGACGTAATATTCATCTCGTCGGGGGTGGGCTAGACTGCACAAATGCAATAGGGGAGGAACGGTGGTGTGGACGGGCATTTGAATTAACGTGTGCAACGCGTTTACCACATCTTTTACGTGTACCAAATTGACACTTTCTTCGCCTCTATCAAGATGCTTTGCTGATAAAAACGTGATGGGATGGCGATCCGGCCCTACAAGACCCGCAAGACGGATAATGGTGACCCGTGGATCCTTCAACTGCAATAATTGTTGCTCAATGAGGCAGTGATATTCACCGGAAGTGGTGTTTGGCGCGGTGGGAGTTTGTTCGTTAATGCTCCCTTGCTGAGCACCATATACTGACGTGGTACTTATAAAAATCAGGCGTTTTACGCCACCATCAAGCAAGGTTTTTGCGATGGCTACCAAGGTGGATGGAAACGCCTCATTGGCCGGTTGTTTACGGACAGCAGGAATGTTGAGTACCGCACACCGATTGCAAGCATTTTCAGCCAACTTTGACGGGTTATCGCCAAGGGTAAAGGGCACCACCTTTACACCTAATGCTTCTAACGCCTTGGCTTTCCCAGCGCTTCGGGTGGTGCCAACCACATTGCCATTCGCGGTATAAGAAACATAGTGGCGTCCGAGCCATCCACAACCACAAAACAAGACGGGCGGAGCTACTGCTGTATGTTGCATGATAGATTTTAACAAAGAATAAATGGCAATGTGGTCAGTATACTGATCCTACGTCTTAAATTACATAGGGAGCTGGCTGCTCCCCTCTATTGTAAAGACGTTGAGTGTGGCTAAACCTGGGATCTGTTTTTGCATTTTATTTTCCACATAATCGGCTTTTTGCAGCACATTGCACAGGGCATGGGCGTCATCTTCTAAGGTGGCGGCTTGTGCTTCAACCCGTTGTTCAAAGTCCTCTTCCCAGTTCTCCATTCGCTGTTCAAAATCATCAAACCCATTTTCGTCTGATAACATTTGTGTACCAATGGCGATGAGAATTTTGCCGGCGGAATTTGCCAGTAGATCTTCAACCTGAGCTTCGAACTGATTGTCCCAAGTATCGTTGAACCAGCCGTCGTCTTCAAAGTCGTCGGTGGATATACGGACTTGACCATACTCATCGTAAAAATGTTGATTCATTTTTTGACGCAAGGATAAAAACAAGTCATCGGTACCTGCTGATAGCCCATTGTCGACACCGAAGATTTCTCCTAGTGCTTCATTTACCGCAGTGCCGGCAAGTTCCAATGCATCATAGGTGATGTTCAACGTCATGGGGATGGCGGTATCAATCTGTGTGTAATAGGTACTGACCCACTGTTGTTGTTCATCGGTCAGTGTGGGTTCTGTGCCGTTTAATGTCAGTACATGATCAGGTGTAATACGCAAGGTCGTGTCATCTTCTAATTGCACGGTTAGGGTATTATTCTGCCAGTTCATTTTGCCTTCCAAGCTGACTTCACAGTCGTTGTTATTAAACTCAAATGAAAACGCAGGCGCAGCAACTAGTGCCGTCATACATGCCGTTGTGGTCAGTGTTAACAAATTCATAACGTGATCCCTTTAAATCAATTCAAGATATTGTAAGTAGTACATCTTCTTTAACCATGCTGTAGCAAATCTTCGGCCATTCTTTAAAATTATTATAAATCAAGTATTTAAATGAAATTCGTGTTGTGACTCGTGCGCATTTTCACAAAGGCTTGGTGAAAGTTTAGAAAAAGTAGTGAAATTGACCAAGATCAAAAAATAACCTTGCCGGTGATTTTTGAATACGCATCAGACAATATTTGTTGCATACTATAGCGGTAGAATTGTCGTTTCGTTATGCTTCTTTAGACGCATGGCAGAGTGATAACGAAATTTAGTTTAAAGGGTATTAACTATGAGCGAGTGGATTGGTGCTATCGGATTCGGTGTTGGACTAGTAGCTTTTGTCCTTGGTATATCCAGTATTATTATGGGCTTTATCAGTGAAAAAGCGGGTGCCGAAGGTATGCAGGAAAAAATCGAATACGGTTTTTTTGGTGTCACCGGCCTGATCTGTTGTGCTGTTATGCTATACGCACTGATGTAAAGACACGATTATGAATAATAAAAACGGCGCTTAGAGCGCCGTTTTTTTGTGGGGTTGTTAGGGGGTAGGAGGTGCACTTTCGTTTTGCTCAGGGCTATCGTTGTCGAAAGAGAGTCGCTGGGGGAAATAGCTATCCCGTTGATAGGCCCGTAAATCGAACATGGGCAACATGGCCATAATATGATCGAAAATATCCGCCTGCACTTTTTCATAGGCCACCCATTCTTTTTTGGCACAAAAGCAATACACTTCCAGTGGCAAGCCTAATTCATTGGGGGGGAGTTGGCGTACCATTAAGGTCAATGACTGGTTGATATCGGTATGTTTTTTTAAATATGCCTCTAGGTATGCGCGAAATGTTCCAATGTTAGTCAGCCGACGGCTGTTTAACAGATCTCCTTCATCGATGGAGTAGTCTTTATGGTAAGCCTGTAAAGCTTTTAATTTTTCATTAATGTATTCAGAAATATAGCGGATACGGCTAAAGCGTTTAATCATGTGGCTATCACACAGTTTGATCGAATGTATGTCGATATAGATAGCGCGTTTGATGCGTCGTCCGCCGGACTCCTGCATACCGCGCCAGTTTTTCACGGCTTCAGTGGTTAAAGAGTAACTGGGAAGGGTAGAGATTGTTTTATCCCAGTTTTGCACTTTTACGTTTGTCAGCCCAATTTCCAGAATTTCGCCATCGACTTCAAACTTGGTGATTTGGATCCAATCTCCGGTATTAAACATCCGATTCGCCGCGATTTGAATACCGGCTACAAACCCTAAAATAGTATCTCTAAATATGAGCAGAAGCACCGCCGCAAGTGCGGTGAGTCCAGACATAATGATAATGGGGCTTTTATCGACCACCAATGAAATAGAGAGCAAGAGTACGATAACGGAAAAAAACAGTTTGGCGACCTGAATAAAGCCAGTGATTGATGCTCTTTTGGCAAGATAAGACTTGTTGTAGATGTCTTGGATGGTACTGAGTAGCGCAAACACGGCCATCAAGGCAGTGAACATCATGTACAACAATGAAGATTTAAGCAAAAAGCCATGAAGTACATTTTCATCACTGATGAGTACCGGTGTACTAAGATAAATCACCAAGGCGGGGACGAGATGACTCAGACGCCGAAAAAAACCATGATTTAAAAGGGCATCATCCCAGTCATTTCGGCTACGGGTGATCAGATGATGGATCTGTAGCTGCAAAACAATACGGCTGAGAATATAAAACAAAACCGAGGCCACAAAAATGGCCGAAATCGCTAATAAGTTATAGGTTAGCGAGTCGGAAGTGACCTCTGGGAATAGGGTTTGTATTGTCTGGGTAAATGTTTCTTTGACCGAGGACGCTATTTGCACAATGATGACTCCTGCAGGTGAACAATCCGCGTGTCTTTCTCCAGCCATAACTCATTGAGCCAGTTTTGAAAATGGCTTTTGAATTTATCATCCATATAATAATCTCCTTGAATTTCATCAGGAATAGGCAGCACATTAACATCAACAATGATACGGGTCATCTGCCCGCTAAGCATGGCCATCATCGGGTGTTTTTCATTGTCAGGATAAAGCAGTGAAACATCTAGAAGGTGATTAAACAACTCGCCCATGGTGGCAAGGGTAAACGCAATACCGCCAGCTTTTGGGGGGAGCAAGCGTCGATAGGGGCTGTTTTTAGCCCGGTGCTTGTTTTTCGTAAAGCGGGTGCCTTCCACGAAGTTAATTACCGTTGTGGGCTGGTTTTTAAATTTTTCACAAAAACGTTTCGTGGTGATGATGTCTTGCCCTTTTTTTTCCGGATGCTTGTCGATGTACTGTCTTGAATAGCGTTTCATAAAGGGCATATCCAATGCCCATGCGCCAATTCCCACAAAGGGTAACCAAATAAGCTCCTGCTTAAGGAAGAACTTTGGGGGAGGAATGCGCTTACGGGTCAACTCGATAAGTAAAATAATATCCAGATAACTTAGATGATTGGCAATCAATAAATACCAGCCTGCGGGTGATAGGTTTTTATTTATCTTAAATTCAATATCAATAGAATTGAAAAAACGAATAAGGGCAATGCTGATAGCGCTAAAACAATGCATAAAGGTATGCATTGTGGATAAAAGCCAGTCGCGAATGGACGCAAAGGGTAACAGGAACTTAAGGATCCCAAACAAAAAGACAAGGGTTCCCCATAGCGCCAGATTGACAATTTGTAACGGGGTCTGAACACAAAATATGAAAGGTGCTAATAATTTTTTCATAGTGGCTTTTGTGATGAGTTCAATGCGGTAAGTTTGGCGTCTTTTTCTTCCCAGCGAGCGTTTAACCATTGCTGGAATCGGGCTTTTTGCGCCGCATCAGTAAAATAGGTATCGGAAAAAAAGCCTTGCTGCATAATGGCATCAATGGGCGTAACGTTAACATCTACCCGTATTTCCTTTACTTTACCACAGACAAAATCCCAATAACTGGGCACACCGTTAGGGTAATCGATAGTGACATCGATAAGCTGATGTAACTGTTCCCCCATGGCGCTGAGCACAAAGGCAATACCGCCAGCTTTAGGTTTTAATAAATGCATAAACGGTGAACGCTGCCTGTCATGTTTTTGTTGGGTAAAGCGTGTGCCTTCAACAAAATTCATAATGCTCACAGGTTTATGCTTAAATTTTGCACAGGCTTTGCGGG
>NZ_JBAHZB010000028.1:0-38513 GCF_036697315.1 Alteromonas sp. 14N.309.X.WAT.G.H12 | reverse complement strand
GGCACCCCAACACAACACAATGTGTTGATTGAGGATGGCATACTTAAAGGTTACATGCAGGATAAAATGAATGCCCGTTTAATGGGGGTGAAACCCACAGGTAATGGGCGTCGTGAATCCTTTGCCCATCTGCCTATGCCGCGAATGACGAATACCTATATGATGGCCGGTGGTCACGATCCCCAAGAAATTATCGCTTCTATCGATAAAGGGATCTATGCGCCGAATTTTGCCGGTGGGCAGGTCGACATTACCTCGGGTAAATTTGTGTTTTCCAGTGCCGAAGCCTATTTAATCGAAAATGGTAAAATTACCGCGCCGATAAAAGGGGCAACCCTTATTGGTAATGGCCCTGAAGTTATGCAAAAAATCTCTATGATTGGTAACGATGTGGCGCTGGATCGCGGCGTTGGCGTGTGCGGCAAAGATGGGCAATCTGTGCCTGTTGGTGTGGGGCAGCCGACCTTAAAAGTGGATGAATTAACGGTGGGAGGCACCGCTTAATTTAACAGAGCATGTGCTGGCTAATCGAATGAAAAAACGCGCTTTTTAAAAGCGCGTTTTTTATTAACATTACTGACCGTGATGGATCACGTCTTTGAGATATTGAAACAATTCTCTGAACGCTTTGGGTGGCCCGTTCTTTTCCCGTTCTTTCTTAATCTGACGATGAAATTGTCTGAGTTTTTGGCGGTTTAAGGCCGGATGAGCTTCAACTAACCGCTGGATCCCATCATCCCCTTCATTAATAATAGATTCCCGGGCTTTTTCCAGTTCATGGAATGCCGCATTGGTGGCCTGATGGGTCATGGAGAGCTTCGCCAGTGCGGTTTCAATGTCGGTGGTATCGCGATGACGCATCAGTTTACCGATAAACTGTAATTGTCGGCGATAGCCGTCTTTTTTCCGGTTTATTCCCTGGGCTATTGTGACGGCTTTTTCCAGATCTTCATCAAGGGGAATGGTGGCTAAATGCGCCGGGGTGAGATTCACCAGCTTTTCGCCGAGTTTTTGTCGTTCTGCAGACTGGCGTTTTAATTCCGTTTTGCTGACAAATTCAACTTCGTCGTCTTGCTGAGTATTCTCAAATAGGTTTTCTTCGTCAGAATGATGCTTGTTGTCGCTCATTTGGCACTCATAAATGTTACAATGCAGTATTCGGTCATTGTGACACACAGACAGAAATAGCGAAACTGACTATGCAAATAGAAAAGCAAATTGCCCAAATTCAGAACATTGTCGATGACGTACTGAAAATGGCATTAAGTAAAGGCGCCACTCAGGCGGAAGCCAGTATGTCTAAGGTGCAGGGCATTGCGGTTTCATCCCGCATGGGTGATGTAGAAAACGTCGAATTTAATAACGATGGTGGTTTAGGGATCAGTGTTTATGTGGGAAAACATAAAGGCAGCGCCTCTACGGCGGATCTCAGCAAAGAGGCGTTAGCGCTGACGGTTGCTAAAGCGGTGGATATTGCCCGTTATACCAGTGAGGATCCTTGCACCGGTTTGGCCGACGAAGAGCTCATTGCCACGGAATTCCCCGATTTGGATTTGTACCATCCTATCGAGCTTGATCCGCAAAAAGGTATTGAACTGGCAATAGAAACTGAGCGTGCCGCCATGGCGTATGATGAGCGCATTACCAACTCGGATGGCGCATCGTACAACGCGAACATGGGCATGCGGGTTTACGGCAATACCCATGGTATCAATACCGGTTATCCAAGTAGCCGCTATAGCCTAAGTTGCATGATGATTGGGGCAGAAAATGGCGATATGCAGCGGGATTATGCTTATACCGTCCATCGCAAGTCACACAAGCTCAAATCCCCTTTAGAGGTGGGTCAGGAAGCGGCCCGTGCCACCGTCTCTCGACTGGGGGCTCGTAAAATTGCCACAGGCAAAGTTCCAGTGTTATTGCATCGCGATGTTTCATCATCACTATTTGGTCACTATGTCAGTGCCATCAGTGGGGGCAGCTTATATCGTCGCTCTTCTTTCTTGCTGGATAAACTGGGTCAACAAATATTCCCATCGTGGTTAAATATTGAAGAAAAGCCCCACTTAAAAGGTGCACTGGCCAGCTCTAGCTTTGATGCGGAAGGTGTGGCAACCAAAGACATGACCATTGTGGGAAATGGGTGTTTGGCCCATTACCTGTACACCACCTATTCCGCGCGTAAGCTCGGTGTGGTGTCAAACGGTCACGCCGGTGGAATTCACAACTGGATTGTGGGTGATACGGGCCAATCAGATGCTGAATTGCTGCAACAAATGGGCACTGGCTTAATGGTCACAGAACTGATGGGACAAGGCGTTAATACGGTAACCGGTGATTATTCTCGTGGTGCCGCTGGCTTTTGGGTCGAAAATGGGGTTATCCAGTATCCTGTGCATGAGATCACCATTGCCGGAAACCTGTCGGATATGTTTGCTAACATTCAAGCCATCGGCGCAGAGCGGGATGTCCGTGGTGGCGTACAAACTGGTTCTATTTTGCTCGGTGAAATGCGTGTAGCGGGGAATTAATGACAACCTAAGCGTATGCTAGCGCCATAAAAATAAAAACGCAGCCACAAGGGCTGCGTTTTTTGTCATTCGCTAATCGATTGCTTAACTGTCTACAGAGCCGCAGAATCGGTAGCCTTCACCGTGAATAGTAACAATCAATTCTTCATCACTGGGTTCTGATTCAAAATGCTTACGGATACGACGAATGGTGACGTCAACCGTACGGTCATTGGGGCGCAATTCCCGTCCAGTCATTTCCATAATAAGTTGCTCACGGGTAAGAATTTTGCCCGGATTACTTAAAAATAGATGCAAGGCACGGAATTCAGAACGTGGTAGACGGAATTCGGTGTTGCTGGGCGAAATCAGTGAGCGACTGTCGCCGTCCAAGGTCCAACCGTTAAAACTAACACGACTAGGTAAGTCGTCATCTTCAGCGGAGTTTGTGGTACGAGCCAACAGGTTGCGGGCTCGAATGGTTAACTCGCGAGGATTAAACGGTTTTGTCAGATAATCATCAGCACCGATTTCAAGACCGAGAATACGATCTACGTCATTGTCGCGACCGGTAAGGAAAATTAGACCCACGTTTTTACGGTCGCGTACTTCGCGAGCCAGAATGAGGCCGTTTTTACCAGGCAGATTGATATCCATGATCACCAGATTGATAGAGTGGTTCTCAAAGAAATCGTGCATTTGATTGCCATTTTCGGCCTCAAACACACTGTAGCCTTCAGCTTCAAACAAGCTTTTTAGTGTGGTACGTGTTACCACTTCATCTTCAACAATTAATATATTTGGCGTCTGCATGGTGTTTTACACTCTTTTACAATCGATTAAGCTAGCTTCTGACAAATTGTAATATTCGTAACCGTATTTTTAAAGACGTTACTGAATAACTTGTCTACGGTATAAGGATTTGTAGAAAAATTACAAGGGCTTATTCATTATTTAACGTTAAATTTCCTGAAACAGAGCTTTTAACGGGAAAAATAATGACAAATTCGACACCTTTCCCTTCTTCACTGGTCAGAGAAATGGAACCATTTAGTGCCTGTGTTACCAAGTTATACACTAAATGCATACCCAAACCGGAACCACCTTGCCCTCGTTTGGTGGTAACAAATGGATCAAATATACGTTTACGTATATCGTTGGGTATCCCCTTGCCATTATCTTTGTATATTAGTTTCAAGTTTGTCGGCGATTCCATCTCCGCCACAATATTGATTTCACCATGCTCCATGTCTTCAAAACCATGTATCACCGAGTTCATGATAAGGTTTATAAGGATCTGGTTAATTGGCCCGGCTTTGGATTCTACTTCCAGAGTCGGATCGCATTCAACGTGAATATTGTGTTGGAGCTTTTTCAGCCTTGGCCTTAACGAGAGTAGTATCTCATTAACCAGTTGTGCAAAGCAAAATGTTCGGTTTGCTTCTGATGACTGGTCGACGGCAACCTGTTTGAAACTGGATATTAACTCTGCTGCCCGGTTTAAGTTCCGGTAGATGATATTCAGGTTTTCCTGACTTTCACTAATGAACTTCGCCATTGTACTGGCTTTTAACGTTTTACTCTCGAATTCTTTTTCAATAATCGTCAATCTGTCTAACATCATCGTTGAAGCCGTTACTCCAAGACCAATGGGCGTGTTGACTTCATGTGCCACGCCGGCAACCATATCGCCTAACGAGGCCATTTTTTCATTTTGTACAATTTGACGTTGAAACTGATGCAGTTTCTCGAGGGTTTGAATTAATTCCTGGTTGGCATTTTTAAGGGCCAACGTACGTTGATTCACCATATCTTCTAAAGAGGCATTGAGCTTTCTATGTTGCTCTTCTGCCATCTTTTGCTTGTGCATGTATTCTTGAATACGGTTTAGCATGACATTCACCGCATTAGTCAGTGCCGACAGTTCAGCAATATTTGTTGGCTGTGCCCGGGAAGAATAATCCCGTTGGCGTGAGGTTAAGTTTAAAAAGTCAGCCAGTTTACGAATGGGGTGGGTGATGACTTGTTGAAATCGTAAGGCCACCACAAAACTCACTAACAACATAAATAAGGTGATCACCACATTCTGTAAAATGGTTTGGGCAGCCAAGGTGGTATAGGCGTCGGTGCTGGCCTGTAAGAAAATGTAGCCTGCCGTTGTTCCCCGTTCATTTTCGATGGGACGTGAGACTTCTATTTTATCTTCAATGATTACCGGTTGGAAAAAGTTAGCGATAGATTGAGCATGGGAACTGGTGCGAGTTTCCCCTTCTTTGGTATAGCTGCTAAATAAGGTTAGTTCGTACGGTGTGGTTTGTTTGTATATATGGACATTCAGTACATTGGGTGCCGCGGCAAGGCTTTTTAGTTTACGGTTAACGATGTGTTTGTTTGAGTCTGAATAGGGGTCGCTAAGATCTTCATTAATGAAGGCCGCCACCATTTCCACCAACATTTCCACTTCTTGCTCTTGTTTCTCAGAGTAGTGGGTCAACTGGGTATAGGTTGAGTAACAAGCCGGCAATATTGAAGCAAGGGCCGCAATCGACATGATAACCCAAAGCAATAAGCTCTTAATCGATAGCGACACGGCAGATGTGGTCATTATTATTCGTTCATATAGTGCGCATTTCTACTTCAATAGTGGCTGAAAAATAGCCAAAAATAAAGTGACTTTAACAATATGTCTATAATTCCAACTTAAACCATTGTCCTATAAAGCTTGAGGTAGGCTTTCGCGGCATCCTCCCAAGTGAAACGGGTGTTCATTCCTCGTATCTGCATTTCTCTATAGCCAACGGGGTGCTCATAATAAAACAGCAAGGCTCTGCGGATACAACTTAACAAGGCCGCAGGTGTTGGCGCTTTAAATACGAAGCCGGTGGCATTTTGTTTATCGGCAACCTGATCGATCACCGTGTCTTTTAATCCGCCCACTGCGCGAACAATAGGGATGGTGCCGTACGCCAAGCTATACATCTGGTTCAAACCACAGGGTTCGAACTGGGAGGGCATGAGGAAAAAGTCGGCACCGGCTTCCACCAAATGAGCATGCTGAATGCTAAAGCCATTTACAAAGGCAAATTGGGAAGGATGTTGCTGTGCAAACTCACCCAGATCCATACAAACAGAGGGATCGCCGGTACCCACAATCACCATTTGCACATTGTGATGCATTAACTCGTCGAGTATGGGCATGATATACCCAAAGCCTTTTTGCTCAGTTAATCGGCAAACCATGCCGATGACGGGAATGTCGGCATTTTCCGGTAAATCACATTCTCGCTGCAGCGCCGTTTTACAGACTTTTTTATTATGCAGTGTGTCGACGGTGTAATTTTCCGGCAGAAAATGGTCATCGGCAGGATTCCATTGACCATAATCACACCCATTAAGAATACCCACCAGATCATTTTTACGGGTTACCAAGCGGTCGTGCAGGCCATGGGAGCCTAAATCGGTAAGCAACTCTTTGGCATAGTTAGGACTGACCGTGGTAATTTTGGAGGCATAGGCAATGCCCGTTTGCAGCATATTGATATAGCCACCGTGCACCTGGGATAAAATCGCCGGGTGATGACGTAAAAACGGAATGGCATCTAGTTTGTGTACACCCTGAAATGCGGCATTGTGGATGGTAAAAACGGTTTGTGTATTTGCAAAATAGCCGGTTTGTTCATTACGCAGCAAAAATGGCAACATAGCCGCATGCCAGTCGTGACAATGTATAATATCCGGTTGAATACTGAGCGCTTGCAAAGCATGCAGTGCACTACCACAAAAAAAGCTGAATCGTTCGGCGTTATCTTCATAGGCGTCATAGGTGCTGCTGTATAAACCGTCGCGGTTAAAATACTCCGGATAGTCGATAAAATATATGGTGATGTCATTCCAGCTAAGCTGTTTTATGCTGTAATGATAGACCTTACCTTCGGCGAAGAGAGTTTGCTGAGAGCAGGCGTCTGCCAACGCGTATTCATCGGCAATTGCCTTGTAGTAGGGCATGATGATGGTAATGTTTTCTCCGGCATCACGTAAAGCGAGGGGTAATGCTTTACCCACGTCCGCCAGCCCTCCCGTTTTAACCAGGTCTTCAACTTCTGAAATGGCGAAAACAATATTCACGTAACTTCTCCTAACGGGCTTACCTATCCAAGCGGTATGACACAGCGCTGCCATGTGTTCGCAACAGCGGCTTTAATAGACGTTATCACAAGGCAATAAATCTGCCTATGCAGAAACGCTTAAATACACAGAAAATTGATTGTTCTGCGCCACAGTATGGGTGCTGGGGAACACTTCGGCTAGCAATCCAGGGTACGGCAGAAAACGGTTTGCCACAATTTGTACTGTCCCTTTGGGTAACAGGCTGTGGGCACTATCTGCGATAAATCGGCGGGTTACCGAGTAATCCGTTTTCACACCGGTATGGAAGGGGGGATTGGTAATAATGTGCTTAAATTTCTGTGACACCCCATGCAACCCATTAGCGGCAATTAACATGGCTGCCTGGTCGTTAAGGGTGAGTGTTTTGGCCGCGCAATAAAGGGCTAATGCACTGACGTCGAGCAAGGTCAGGTCGATATGTGGAAAGCGGCCTAATAAACAGGCACCAATGACCCCCGCGCCACAGGCAAAATCCAGTACGCTTCCGCTTAATCGGTGTGAGCACTTTTCTAATAACAGCCGAGTGCCTTCATCTAGTTCACCGTGACTAAATACGCCAGGCAAGGAGGCGACTTGCCAGCTAAACCCTGCAACTTCAAAGGTGGATTCATCAAGCCAGTCGTTAATGTTGAAAGGTTGCGCCACCTCAGAGGGGGAAATCGTAATAAGTGAACAGTGACGTGCAGAATCCACTTTTTGGGACGGGCCGATGTGGGTGATGGCATTGGCGATGCTTTTTATGCCACCTTTATTTTCCCCGACAATGTGCAAGCGGCCGCCCTCAGACAGCGCCGCGTGGGCCATAGCCATAAGCATTACGGCATGGGCTTTGGATTTGGGCAAGTAAATGAGGATGTCGGTGTATGTTTCGCCCGATGGGATAAATGGGCTAAACAGGTGGTGGTGCATACCCACTTTCTGCTTAATACAAAACCCGTTAGTGGCGGAACTTACGTCTCGGCTATCAAATTCACAGCTTGGGATCACTTTTACGCTTTCGGCGAAAATATCAAAGTACTGATATAAAAACGTTATATTGAAGGTGATCAATTCGTCGCTGAAATACGCATCCGTGGGATTAATAATCAGCCATTTACCGTTCTCAAATAAGTCGAGATTTCTTTTAAGAAGTTGACTTTGCGCGCTTAACATCCAAACAATTCCGTTTTTTTATTATTCTGTACGTTGGTAAATAAGATCCCAAACGCCGTGTCCCAGTTTTTGCCCACGTACTTCAAATTTTGTAATTGGCCGATATTCCGGCCGTGCCACATAGTCGCCCTCTGGCGCAGTGTTTTCAAAACCTGGCGCGGCATTCATGATTTGCACCATATGCTCGGCGTAGGGTTCCCAGTCGGTAGCCATATGAAACTTACCACCAATAGCCAGTTTTTCTCTTACCATTTGGGCAAAAGGCAGTTGCACAATACGGCGTTTATGGTGACGTTTCTTATGCCAGGGATCAGGAAAATACAGCTGAACACGGGCAAGACTTTCATCGGGAAGCATTTTCTTAAACACTTCTACGGCATCGTATTCCATCACCCGTAAATTGGTCAGCCCGCGCTCGCCGGCTTCCGATAAACACGCACCCACACCGGGTCGATGAACTTCAATGCCAAAAAAATTGGTGTCTGGGTCGTTTTCTGCCATTTCTACCAGAGACTTACCCATGCCAAAACCAATTTCTAATACAACGGGGGCTTTACGACCAAACAATGCGTCCATGTCTAACCGCGCATCTTGAAATTCCACGCCCATAGTGGGCCAATATGATTCCAGCGCTTTTGCTTGCCCTTTTGTTAGCCGGCCTTCACGTTTTACAAAACTGCGTACTTTACTGATGTAAACACCTGCCGCTTCGGCTTCTTGCTGATTTTTAAACTGACCCATAACCTTGCCTGAAGTTGCTTATCACAATGTATAAAAAATGGCGCTTGGGCGATGGCTTTTCGCCGCGTCATTAATGTTGGAATGCACAGGTGCGGCATTATGCCCATTGGCAGCCTGAATGCAATAAAATGTAATTAATAATACTGCATATTTACCCTTCTTGCGGGCGTTATTGCCAAATGCGTTGTAAATATTGGCTCACGATGTCAGGTTGCTCCAATATGCTCATATGCGCGGCATTTTCGATAACCCACAAGCGGCTATTAACAAGGCTGTCTGAGGCTGTGCGCACTGCCGATATATTTACCAGTTGATCGTCACTGCCAACAATAAAATGAATGGGAAACGGCGCGTTAGCCAATGCCTTGATTAGGGATGGGCGGGGCGTGGTGGCTTCGGTGTGAGCCAGTAATGTCGCTGCACCTAAATCTTTACCCATGTCGCGCACAACATCCACCACCTGGGCGCAGGTCAAATAATCCGGATGAATAAAGCGGCGCAAATAATCGGGCTTGTCGGGGTGAAACTGGCCCTTTTTCAACATGGTGACTAGTTGTTGGCGACGTTTTATTTCCTGTTGTGTTAAGCCATTGGGGTCCCACCCTATAACGGTTAACGAGGCAACCTGCTCGGGATGTTCCAAGGCCCACAATGCGGCAATATATCCGCCCATGGAAAACCCGGTAAGGTGCACTTTTTCTTCGTCTAACACTCTGTCACCGGTAAGGGCTAGCATATCGTCTTTAGTGGTGGCCCATTGCAGCGGTACATAGCGGCGTTGAATATGACAGGCGCTGCCAAAGAGGAAGCCAGACACGTTCATCACACAAAGTACCGGGTAAAAATAAACAAGGGTTCGACACGCTTACTCCACAACAGATAGTTCGGGAAAATCAACGCCATGTTATCATAGGAACCTTATACACTGATGTTAAAAGTAAAAATGACAAAGTCTTTTTCCCAGCGGGTGCTTCATTGGTTCGATGAACATGGCCGTAAACACCTGCCATGGCAGCAACACATTACTCATTATGGTGTGTGGGTGTCAGAAATCATGCTGCAACAAACCCAGGTGGCCACGGTTATTCCCTATTACCAACGGTTTATGCAAAGCTTTCCTACGGTAGAAGCGTTGGCGGCGGCTTCTCAGGATGAGGTGCTGGATCATTGGACGGGGCTGGGTTATTACGCCAGAGCCAGAAATTTGCATAAGGCAGCCAAGGTGATTGTGGCTGATTATCACGGCGTTTTTCCTGCAACCTTAGACGAGGTGGTGGGGTTGCCCGGTATAGGTCGTTCTACAGCAGGCGCGATCTTATCTATCGCAGGTGGGCAAAACCTTCCCATTTTAGATGGTAACGTTAAACGGGTACTGGCACGGTTTTATGCCATAGAAGGCTGGCCTGGGCAAAAAGCGGTGGAAAATCAGCTTTGGACTTATGCGGAACAAAATACCCCTGATAAGCGCTGTCATCACTACACTCAGGCCATGATGGATTTAGGTGCCACGGTTTGTACCCGTAGCAAGCCCCACTGCGATGTATGCCCGTTACAGCGTGATTGTTTGGCGTACGCCCAAGGGCGGCAAGGTGAATTTCCGGGGAAAAAGCCTAAAAAGGCGCTGCCGGTGAAAACCACTACCATGATAGCGGTGTTGCACCAGCAAAGTATTTTAATGGCTCAGCGTCCGCCAAGTGGATTATGGGGCGGACTGTTTGGCTTTCTTGAAACCGATTTGGCAGTGGCCGATGCTGTAGATCAGCTATCTATTGAGACGGCCGAAATAAAACCTTTAGCGCCGTTTCGACATACTTTTAGTCATTTTCATTTGGAAATTAGCCCATACCTGGTGATTGCAAAACAGTGTTTAAGCCGCCATGTGTTAGAAAGCCAACAGCGGTGGTTCGAGCTTGATGCGCCATTGGGGGTAGGCATTGCTGCACCAACGCAAAAAATTATCTCGCAGATCAAGCAAATCCTATAAACTGTGATCTTAAAAGAAGGAGGCACCATGAGTAGACAAGTATTTTGCCAGCATCTTAAAAAAGACGCTGAAGGGCTGGACTTTCAGTTGTACCCTGGTGAACTGGGTAAACGTATTTTCGACAATATCTCCAAAGAAGCTTTTGCTGAATGGCAGAAAAAGCAAACCATGCTTATCAATGAGAAAAAACTGAACATGATGGCGCCCACAGACAGAAAGTTTTTAGAAGAGCAAATGGAAGCCTTTTTATTTGAAGGCATAGAGCCCTCCATTGAAGGGTATGTACCGCCGCCCAAATAGCGAAGTTCGCGTATGATTTGTGTGCAGATTGGAGTTTTTTTGAGAAAATTGAATAAACTGTGTGCAGTTGAATAAAAAACCAAGAAAAATAGTTGACTTGTAAGGCGTAAATCCGTTTAATACGCACCCACAGCGCAACAGGCACTAAACGCCTTTTATCGCTAACCAGATTTGCCTCGATAGCTCAGTTGGTAGAGCAGCGGATTGAAAATCCGCGTGTCCCTGGTTCGATCCCGGGTCGAGGCACCATTATTCGAAGAGCCCTGAACAGAAATGTTCGGGGTTTTTTTGATCTAGGCCGATGGAAAAATGCGAGAACACGCTGGCGTGCCCCGCAGTTGCACCACGCGTTACGATCCCGGGTCGAGGCGCTTTTTCA
Source organism: Alteromonas sp. 14N.309.X.WAT.G.H12 (assembly GCF_036697315.1). Taxonomy (NCBI): domain Bacteria; kingdom Pseudomonadati; phylum Pseudomonadota; class Gammaproteobacteria; order Alteromonadales; family Alteromonadaceae; genus Alteromonas; species Alteromonas sp. 14N.309.X.WAT.G.H12. The sequence goes on along the minus strand of NZ_JBAHZB010000028.1, from coordinate 27,280 downwards.
CGATCCCCGTTACCTGAGGACATACTTCTGCTTCGCGAAATGCAACTACCCGTCCCTGCAATTTCGATTCAATGGTGTGAACCGAGGGAGTAACGGTTACATAAGATACTGTTGGCACAATCTCTGCCGGTGGCGCTTACACCCACTGAGGTTGCACAAGCCATCGAGATTAAGGCCGATATGATTAAACTGTTTCCTGCCGATGAAATGGGCGTTGCTTATTTTAAAAGCCTGCAAGGGCCTTATAACAGTACGGCATTTTTAGCTGTGGGGGGAATTCATATAGACAATGTTGAACAATGGTTTATGGCTGGTGCTGCGGAGGTGGGCGTAGGTAATCCGCATCAATCTTCAGCGTTTATTATCGTTCGACCCCCTTAACTCAAAGACAAGTCAGCCATAAGTAAACAGGCCGAACATTATAATCATTCCACAGTGGCTTGCTCCACCATAGCGATTGCCAACCCAAAAGATTAGCTGCCAGAAGAGGTAGCGGTTCGCTTTTATTGGTCTTATGCTCAACAAAACACTCGCATAAACATTTTATATATGCAAACATAGTATGTTTGTGGGGTGGTTTTTATATCGAGGATAAAACTATGAACAAACTACTTTCGTGTTGCATCATACTCGTCATGGTCTTGGCTGCTCCTCCCTTGTTTGCAAGCCCTGATGAGCAAGAGAATCAACCCAACATCATTTTGATCTTATCTGATGACGCAGGTTACGATGATTTTGGGTTCCAGGGTAATACCGTTTTAAAGACACCGAATATTGACACATTGGCCTCAAATGGCGTGCGCTTTACTCAGGGGTATGTAACTGATCCTACTTGTGCCCCGTCAAGAGCTGGATTGATGACAGGTAGATATCAACAAAAGTTCGGCTATCAAGAGATAAATGTTCCAGGATATATGAGCCCTAACTCAAAATACCTCGGTGACGATATGGGTCTACCAACTGATCAGCGGACTATCGCAGATTATATGAAAGAGCGCGGTTACGCGACTGCGGCTTACGGGAAATGGCATCTTGGAGATGCAGATCGCTACCATCCAACAAAGCGTGGTTTTGATGAATTTTATGGCTTTCGTGGGGGTGACAGAAGCTACTTTAGTTATGGAGCCAATAATCGATTACCACATCATGACAAGCGAATGGAAAGAGGATTTGGCAAATTCGAAGAACCGAAAGAGTATTTGACAGATCAGCTAGGCGCCGAAGCTTCAGACTTCATAATACGTCATAAGGACAACCCATTTTTCATCTATCTAGCTTTCAATGCACCACATACTCCGATGGAAGCAACGGAAGAAGATTTAGCGCAATTCCCACAACTAAAAGGAAAGCGTAAAACATATGCAGCCATGCTCTTGGCGATGGATCGTGCTATAGGCAATGTTTTAGACACGTTAAAAAAACAAGGTCTAGAAGACAATACAATTGTGGTATTTACCAACGATAATGGCGGCCCAACAGATAAAAATGCTTCGGTCAATTGGCCGCTTGCAGGCACCAAATCAAATCACCTAGAAGGTGGATTGCGCGTACCTTTCGTCATAAAATGGCCAGCAAAATTACCGCGAGGTGTCGATTATAATCAACCTGTTAGCACAATGGACTTACTCCCTTCATTCTTTTCCGCTGCGGGCGGAGATGCTTCCAAGCTGAAGAGTATAGATGGGAAGGTATTATGGCCTTACTTATCAGGCGAAGTAAAAGAAGGACCACACAAGGCTCTGTTCTGGAAAAAAGACGTTCGAGCAGCAGTGCGTCAAGGTGATTGGAAGCTTATCCGTTTCGCGGACCGTCCTGCTGAGCTATACAATGTTAAAGAAGATGAGGGCGAGCAGAATAACCTAGCCGATAAATATCCGCAGCGTGTTCGTTCAATGTTTAAAGAAATATTTGCTTGGGAGCTTACCCATGAACGCCCACTTTGGATGTTAACTCAGAAATATGAAGACTATGATATTTCTCGAATGGACAGATATCGAGTGCCAAGTAAAGAACCGCAAGATTGGAAATGGGTTCCCCGTGTAACTAATTCAAAATAGATGACCCAAGTATAGTCACTAAAAATAACACGATGGTCAAAAACGGGTGTTTTTGACCATCGAATTGCACCGTATCTGGAAAAACTCACTTTTGAGCCGACATAGAAGCTTTCAGCTCTTCAACTATCCCGTTTAGTATCTCAATTCTGACGCTTTTTACATCATATGGCTGTAAAATACGCGTTATTCATTTATTTAACGCTGAGTGTATTCTCGTGAAAATGGGCTCCCTATCTATTTCGACCGCGCTTTTCCTTTCACTAAGTGGATTGTTAACAGCCCAGGCCCTGGCCGGGCTGGCGTTGCCTGATGATGTGATGCCTGAACTCAGTGTCAGTGGACCATATGCCGTAGGCGTGACAACGCTGAACTTGTCTTATCCCCAGCAGGTGGAAGACATATATGGTGAAAAACAGCATCGTAGTCTTAAGGTGGAAGTTTGGTACCCTGCAGAGCGTGCGGGCGCTGGCACAACCTACGACAATGAAACTCGCAGCGGTAAAGCCTTCAGTATTGTGACGGATGCCTCAAGAGATGCCGATGTTCTCATCAATGACTTAACGTTTCCGGTTATCGTGCTGTCTCATGGTTACACAGGTTATCGCACCATTATGTACTATTTGGGTGAGCATCTGGCTTCTTATGGCTATATTGTTGCGGGCATCGACCATACTGATTCAACCAATAAAGATGTAGACTTCGTGAACGGGCCCTTCGCCGGCTTTCCAAGTACGTTGATGAACCGTTCGCGGGATCAGGTGTTTACCTTAAATGCTTTGCTGGAGCATGACTTGTTTAAGGAAGCAGCTGATCAGGAAAGAGCGGGGTTAATTGGGTATTCAATGGGGGGATTTGGTGCAGTGAATACTGTGGGAGGGTGTTATTCGTTTAGCGAAGAGTTAGCCGCACAGTTTACAGGGGTAGCGTCACAAGACAAGGCAATAAAAGCGCAAAAATTGTTGAATACCTGCGCTGGCGGAAAACAAGACAGCAACAGCGTGGACCCCAAGTGGAAAGCGATGATGGCCCTGGCTCCCTGGGGTGGGCAATACAAGTTATTTGATGAGAAAGCACTGGCTACAATTGCTGTGCCTGTGTTATATGTCGGGGGAGAGTACGATGATATATCCGGCTACGACGGTATTAAATGGTTGTTTGAACATACCGGGAGTATAGATTCTCAATTGTTAACGATTAAAAATGCGCGGCACAACATAGCGCCTCATCCTGCGCCAGCTCAGGCGTATAATAGCGAATTTGATATTGGACATTACCTTGAGCCCGCATGGCGGTCAGTATCGCTAAATGCCATCAACGAACACTTTGCCCTGGCGCTGATGCACTGCTATGTAAAAAACATCCCAGAATACTGCGATTATCTTGCGGTATCAGGGAGTAGTGCTCAAGAAGAGATAAACGGCGTACAACCCGAGGTATGGAAAGGCTTTGATCATCGTTACGCTCTAGGGCTTGAAATGACACACAAGGGGAAAAAATAGCGGTGAGGCTTTCCTCACCGCTTTGTCTTTGTGTTGGTTGATGCGCCTTTATACGGCGTCTAATTTATAGATAAGCGCCGTCTGAGGGAACAGTACTGGCATTTGCAAACCGAATTTCATAAGGGCTTCTCCGGTAAATACCTGGCCATCTGCTTTTTGCAAAATAGAGGGCGAGTACTCCTTGAGTTTTTCTGGCCACACACGGGTAATACGGTATGACTTCGTGCTGTCTAACCCTGCGAAGAGGAAACGCAACGGCGTGGTTTTTGGTGTTTCTACCACACTGTTATAGGCAAATACCGCTTCAGACTTATCTTTCGATACATAGCCAAATTTCACATTCAGATTGTCGTCATCCATGCGGAAAAGATCGCCAGAATGGGTTAGATGTCTGAACGATTTATACAGTGTGATGGCATCTTTCAGTGCTCCGGTTTCCTGCTCAGTGAGCTCTCTTGGGTCCATTTCAATACCCATGTGGCCGAACATGGCCACGGCTGCGCGCATTTCGATAGAAATATTACGCCCGGTAATGTGACAATCTCTGGGGCCAACATGGGCGCCCATCACTTCTGAGGGGAAGAAATAAGAGAATCCGCGCTGAATGCGCAGGCGATCCAGTGCATCGTTAGAATCAGAAGTCCAGAATCGGTCAGTATGCTGAAGTATACCTAGGTCAACACGACCACCACCGGAGCAGCAACTTTCAATTTCAATACCCGGATGCGCGTCTTTCACCCGCTGAATGAGCTGATACAACGCCCGCATTTGGCCGTGCATTGCTGGCTTGCCCTGAAGGTTACCCGGATGGTTCACATCGCGGTTCATGTCCCACTTGATGTAGCTGATCTTCGGATAAGTGCTTAGGATGTCCGTAATGACCTTATAAAGATACTCAACCACATCCGGGTTAGTTAAATCGAGCACTAACTGGTTGCGGAAAGGGACGTGAGGATTATTCTTGGTTTGCAATGCCCATTCTGGATGAGCGCGGTATAAGTTACTGTCTGGGTTTACCATTTCAGGTTCAAACCAAATACCAAATTCCATTCCCAGTCCGGTTACGTGATCGATTAGTGGGCCGAGGCCTTCGGGGTAGATAGATTCATCCACGGTCCAGTCGCCTAATCCTGCTTTGTCTGAACGGCGGCCTTTAAACCAGCCATCGTCGAGCACAAAGCGCTCTACACCCAAGGGGGCCACTTTGTCGGCCAGGGCTTTAAGTGTATCGATGTCGTGATCGAAATAGATGCCTTCCCAAGTGTTGTAATGTACAGGGCGGGGTTTGCTGTTTGCACTGTGTTTTAGCACATTGCTGCGTATGTAGTTATGGAATTGTTGTGAAAGTGATGAGAAGCCTTCGCAACCAAAGCCGCTGTATAGTACAGGCGATGAATAGGATTCACCTGCGGCTAATTGAACTTCACCGGGAAATAGAAGCTCGCCAAACTGCACATAGCTGCGGCCATCTGCCATGACCTCAGCACGTAGCTTATGGTTGGCCGACGCGCCTAAGTGGAAGCCGAAACACTCGCCGGTTAATTCGCCAGTACCTTTAGGGAATGCAATCAAGCCGGGAAAGGTATCGTGGGAGGTTTTACCCCGGCGATTTTCTCTGACATAACTGCCGAAAAACAGGTCGTGATCAGTAGTTTGAAATTCGTTTGACCAACGCCCCTCAAATGTTTTTATTTTTGTTACATTCATCGGCAGGGTAAGCGTGGCGGCGTTGAGGTACGCCAGGTTTACCGCGTGAGCGCCTGTGTTGGTGAGCGTAGATTGGTACGTTGCCACACTGCTGTTTTCATCGAGGACTACCTGCGTCACCAGTCGCATATTACGGTGTTCATCTTCACCGGTAAAGATGACCTTCAGCCCTTGCTGTTCGATGGCTGTGGTTTGGAAGCCTGCAGACCATTCGTCCTGTTGCCCGAATACTTCGAGGCCCGGTGCGCTGGTAATACCTTCGCCGTGGGTGGGAACGAGTGATACCGGAGGTTCAATGACAGGTGCACATTTCGCTTCCTGGCGTGTACTTAGCAGGCTAAGCATTGCGCCGTCAGTGGCGGTACTCAGTGGTTCACCCATATATAAAAGCGATGGGCTACGACCCTGACAATCGAAAATGATTGTTGTGTATGCGTTGTCCAGTCTGACAAATTGAGGAAGAGAAGACATAAAAAACCTCATAAATAGTGTTAAAAAAGAAAGCCCCGCGCAGGGCTTCCATTGGGTGAAGCGTTTGAACTAGGTTTTGCAATAGTTCAGGCCGCTGTCTCCTTGCTGGAAATAGCCATGGAAAACTGTGCCTTTTGTCCAAAGATAACTTTGTTCACCAGTAGTGCAAAACTTACACATGAGAGTAAAGTGACGAACATCAGATGAATATAATGCAGGCCAAACGGTGCATAAATCGGAGAAAATTCAAAGCTCAACAAGGCGTAAAGCGCCACGCCGAAAACGACTGATCCGATGGCGGCATTGGCGTGAACGTTTTTAAACAGCAAGCCCACAATGAATACAGACAAAATGGGCATGCTAAGTAACCCGTATAACTGCTGCACCAGGTTTATAATACTCTCTGCCTGCTGGTAAACGGGAATTAATGCCAAAGACACAAAACACAGCAGCACAGTCACAAATCCACTCAGTTTGGGGACATTGGGTGACTTATCGACGTAGGCCTCGTGAATGTCACATACATACAGTGCGGTGGCAGAATTGAGATTACTGTTAAAAGTAGTGAGCACAGCTGCAGCCATAGCCGCGGCAAAAATACCTGACAGCCAGTCAGGTAATACCGTCGCCACAATACGTCCGTATGCGCTGTCACCAATGTCGCCAAAAAGTTTGTAGGAAACTATTCCAGGTACCACAATGATGGCCGGTACAATAATCAGGCGAATACCCGCTGCGGCGAATACCCCTTTTTGCGCTTCTTTTAACGATGGTGCTGCCATGGCCCGTTGCGTAATGACCTGGTTGGTACCCCAGTAGAACATTTGAATAAAAATCATACCGGTAAGCAGTGTGTGCCAGGGAACGGGAGAGTCACTGCCACCGATAAGGGTAAGGCGCTCTTCAGGAATACCGTCGAAGTTATAGTCAATGGCCTGCAACGCGAGAATGGTGACGACTACGGCCATGGTCAACAAGAGTACGCCCGAGTATGTGTCGGATACGGCAACGGCGCGAAGCCCGCCGAAAATGGCGTACATGGCGCCAACAATGATAAATACCACAGCGATGTACATGAGCGGTAGTTCCACGTTGAACATGGATTGCATGAATAGTGCCCCGGAGTAAATTACCGCTGGGCAGAAAATCAATGCACTACCGAGAAAGAACAGGGCGCTGATAACCGCGCGAATATGTTTATTGTGGTAACGTTGTTCAAGCAATTCTGTGGTAGTGGTACATTTGAATTTGTAATACACGGGCAGAAAGACTTTTGCCAGAATAAACAAGCCTACTACAGCAGACAGCTCCCACAAGGCGAGCAAGGCCATTTGATTGCCGTTCATACCTACAAGTTGGTCAGTACTGAGGTTTGTCAGTGTGATACTACCGGCAACGAAGTACCAGGCGAGACCGCCTCCAGCAAGGAAAAACTCGCGGTTTTGGTTTTGTTGTCCGTTGCGATTTTGTCCCCGGCAACTTAAGTAAGTTAATAATCCGATGAGGGCCGTAACGAACACAAATACGGACACCTGAATAGTGCTTGAATACATCGAAAGCTCCTTAGGCGATGGTTATGCTTTGCTTGTTTCTAGTTTTATATTGGAAATGGCTTTTCCGGGGTATTTCTTATTGTGCAGTCGGATAAGCCGGTTCAGTTGAAATATTGATCCCAGTATATTGGCCAGTACAGACAAACACTGTTTGCCGTTCAATAGCGCCAGTTGCTCTGCATCCAGCGTCTGTAATTGTTGTTCGTTGACAGTTGCCAGCCCGCCTACGCGCTGCTGCGTATTGTCGGTATATTCAATGATGAGATCGACGGCACGGATCAGCCCCATTGTTGCTATCTCCTCCAGTAGAGCGCCGGTTTGAGCCATGGCCATCGACCGTTCTTCAAGCAATTTTCGCTTGTTGTCTAAAAAGGCAGATGGTCGTTTGCTGGAGAGAAACAGCGCGCTGCCACTTTTCGTATTTACCGCTGCAGACGCCGAGTCAATAAGCAGGCTGTGCTCACCGTTGTTTCCTTCTATTTGCAAGGAAAAAGGCAGGGTTTGCAAACTGAGTGGCGTGTAGTGTGCCACCCATTCGTCGCGTTGAACAAAAACATTTTCGTTGAGCCCCAATCCACACAGAGCAGAAATGGTCCAGCGTTGGCTGTTGGCAACTTTGCTGAAAAACAAAGGGAATTCACTTGATGCCTGTACGGCTTCTTTTAATTCCACATTAAGCATGTGGAAATGACTGTACAGCACGGGTAACTGATGTTCATCAATGCGAACATCGCCATGGATTTGTGGACTAACAGGTTCAAAATTTTGCATGTGTGTATCCTAGGCACTCAGCCATTGTTCAATGTAATCACGATGGTTAGGCAGTGTCTGTATTTTTTGTTTGGTGATCAGTTGATTTTGATTTATCAGCGATTGTGCCGTTGCACCCATCTTGTTGAGGTGTGCGTGGATAGAAAAATCAGGAGTAAATCCCATTCCGTACAAAACGTACTGATAACTGGCTGCTGGAAATAATTCAATAGCCGATGAGAAGTCGGCGATTTTGGGGCCGCGATAGCGCCATATTTCCATGTCTTCTTTTAAAGAATCTGGAATGGTTAGGGGATCTTTGTTGGCCTGCCAATAAGGCTCTTGTCGCTCTGTTAGTACATAATGCAGCTTGAGAAAATCGATAATACGCTGCCAGCGATAATTCATTTGTTCATTGAAACGCTTGCTTACAACCGGTCTGACCGACGCAGGCATAGGCATTTGTTCAGCGATGTAGCGGGCGGCGATTTCAATCAACATCAGCGCGGTGGCTTCCAAGGGTTCGACAAACCCTGCCGCTAGCCCAACGGCAACGCAATTGCCCTTCCACAGGGTTTTGCGGTAACCCGATTCAAATTTAATAACCCGTGGCGTTAGTGACTTATGCGCTTCGCCCACATAACGCATGAGGGTGTCGCAGGCAAGGTCTTCTTGCATAAATTCAGATGAGAATACGTGACCAACGCCTCGTCTGCTGGTTAGTCCAATATCCCAAATCCAGCCGGCTGGCTGAGCTGTTGCCTGGGTGTAGGGTTTAATTTCGTAATCATCATCGTAGGGCACGTGAAGGGCTAGCGCCGTGTCGTTAAACAACAGATCGCTGGTTGAGGTCATTTTCTCTCCCAGTGTTTCACCTAACAACAGTGAACGAAAGCCTGAACAATCCACGAAAAGATCGGCACTGAGGGTTTCACCGTTGTTCAGTGTTATACAGTGGATAGCAGCTTCGCCTGTTCGGTCGATGTGTTCTACGGTGGCCACCCGGTGTTTGACCCCTAACGTTTCCTTGCAGAACGTTCTCAGCATATCAGCGAAGGCACCAGCGTCTAGATGGTACGCATAGTTAGATTGCGCACTGCTGTACTCGTTATCAGACAGCGTTCTCGGAGCCAGATTTTTCTCACATACGTGTTGTTGAAAATTAACTGCTGTGGCAAATGAAGAGATGTTATCCAGGTATGGTGCTAGTTCAATGCGTCCATAGCCCAATGGTACTGTAAACGGATGATAGTAAAAGTCACCATTGCCATGAACCCAATTGATGAATTTTCCACCCTGTTTAAACGCGGCACTGCACTGACGAAACACTTCTTTTTCAGACAAACCAATGTCTTTTAGAGTATTTCTCATCGTCGGCCAGGTACCTTCTCCCACGCCAACGGTGGGAATATCGGAAGCTTCTACCAAAGTGATGTCCAGCGCACACATACCTTTGGCAATGTTGTGTTTGGCGGCAACGATCGCCGCAGTAAGCCAGCCGGCAGTGCCGCCGCCTACTATCACGATACGTTGTTTTTCAGACGTTGTTCCGGATTGTTTCATGGTCACTCGTCGGGTTTGTTGGGGCTGTGCCATTTATCCATAGACACTGATAAAAATTCAGGCAACCTATGGATAAATGGCAGGGATAAATCCCTGCCGGTTTTTATTTAGAAAGTGGCGCGTACACCTACTGCAAAACGAGAACCGTTGTCTTCGATTGAGTAGATTTGGTCGTTAAATCGGCCTATTTGGGTTAACTTTTCGCCAGTGACGTTAATGCCTTCAACGAATACAGTGAAGTTTTCGTTGATGTCATAGCTTGCGCTTACGTCCCACTGTCCGTATGTCTTAGTGGTAACCGGCTCACCGGTTGCACCACCAACGGATGTATTGTCCAGTGCGAATAGGAATGACTCGCGGTTGTTAAAGGCCACACGAGCCTGGAAAGCGTCTTTTTCATAGAACATGATAAGATTTTGAGAATCGCCCAGGCCTTCCAATGCAAAGGTTTGCGTAGTGTCGCCACTGACTTCCGCATCGCTGTTTACCACAGTCGCGTTAGCAGTAATACCGAAGCCGTTGTCCCATACGTGAGTCACCGCCACTTCATAACCTGTAACGGTAGCGGTTTCACCGTTTTGTGGACGGGTAACGGTAAACACTTCGCTGGCGCCATTGAGTTCTTCTGTGGTGGCAACAACGTCTACGTCAGGGTTCGCTGGGTCGAGAGAGACGCCTATAGCACAATCTGCAGCGGTACAACGGAATCCGTCAGCTGCAGTTCGGGCACTAAGGGTGTAAGATTCGTCACCCGAGAGCGTTACGATAAAGTTCTCAACTTCTTTACTAAATACTGCAAAGCTGAAAATACTGTCGTCACTGTAGTACCACTCGAATGACAGATCCCAGTTTTCTGCTTCAAACGGTTTCAAAGCAGGGTTTCCACCGGACGCAGTCAGGTTCTGACGACGAGGTTCACCAAAAGTGGTTGCCGGAGACATTTGTGACATCGTTGGACGGCTCAAAGAGTCGTAGCGTGACAAACGCAGAATCATGTCTTCTTCCAGTTCAAGTTTAACGTTGATACTGGGCAGAAGATTGGAATAGGACGATGTACCTGTAATGTTCTCTTCTGGACCTGCTACATTCTGGAACAAGGTCAAATCGGTAGTGGGAACGATATCAACTAAAAAGGCTTGTACCGCTGAAACACTCACATCCGTTTCTTCATACCGGGCACCAATGTTGATGTTTAAGGGCATATCCCCAAGGTCGTAACCAAATTCAAACTGGGCATACAATGCCAGTACTTCTTCTTCCACTGTATAGTGGTTAGGGGCAAGTGTCGGATTAATTGGTGCACCTTGAGATGCCAGATAGTCGATGTAAGCATCGCCGTCGTAGGTGTACCAGGTATCAATCAGACCACTAAAGTAGTTGTTTGCTGTGAAAGGGCGAATGTTAAGCGCATCAACGGGAGCTTCAACGTTGTAGCCACAAAAGGCGCACTGGGATGCAAACTCCTGGTAGCTGTATTTTTCCCGTTCGGAATACAACACACCAAAATCGGCTTTCTGGAATACGTCAGCATCAGAATAGTAAGTAAAATCAGCTTTGTACTCTGTGATTTCATCTTCTGACGCGCGAGGGTTACCTAACTCATTGTAATGCAGACGATTAAGACTGATATCCGGCAGGGTACCGTTGGCAAATCCGTCGTGAATGACCGTCGGTATACTGCCAGTGCTGTCGAACTCATAGTTATTGATAATACCAACAACGTTGAATCGTGCATCACCTGCAATATCATTTTCAGCTGTTGAGTGCGATACATCAAAGTTACCAATGAGGTAATCAGTGATATTCCACGCTACATTCAACCCAAATCCGTCGTTGGTTACATCGCGCTGATTGCGGGTGTGAGATACAAAGTCAGACGCAGGGTCTCCACTACCTTGGTGCAGATCGATTTCCTGGGTGAACTGTATAGCCGTGCCTGTGTCAGCATTGACCGTGGCAGATCCAACGCGGTCAGGTTCAAACCATGACGCTAAATCTGTCACCTGTGAATCTACTTCGAATTTAGAAACGTAACCATCCAGAGTAATGGTGATATCGTCACTCGGCGCGAACTGTGCCACTAGGGACACGTTCGTTCTGGTTCTGTCTTGCTGGTCGACAATTTGATCCCAGTTTCTTGGAAAGTAGACATTGTCAGCCAAAATGCCGTCGTTGCGGTTTGACAGTGTCAAACCCGGACGCCAGCCACCGGTCTGGATGCGGTTGATTTGCACCTGGCGTTCCTGGTGGGAGACGGCCAGCAATACCCCAAACTTGTCGTCGGCAAAGGTGTTGCTGACCAAGAAGCTTGCTTGAGGCGAGGTTTCTTCTGACAGGTCTTCGTACATGCCTTTTACTGAGCCAACGATCTGCATGCCGTCGTAGTCGAAGGGACGGGCTGTGCTGACGTTGATGGTAGAACCGATACCTCCGGATTGCATGTTCGCAACTGCACTTTTGTAGATGTTTGCCCCCGTAATTTGATCGGCAGCCAGTACGTCAAAGTTGAACGCACGACCATCGGCGTCAGAGGCAAGCTGACGACCGTTAACCAATACTGTATTAAATTGCGGGCCAAAACCACGGACCGTTACTTGTTGACCTTCACCACCACTTCGATCGATTGAGACACCGGTGATTCTTTGCAGCGATTCTGCTACGTTCAGATCGGGGAATTTACCCAAATCTTCAGCGGCAATACCATCCGACACTGCCATGTTTTCCTTTTTATCAGACATGGCGCGTTTAAGGCTACTCACAATGCCGTGCACTTCAATAACTTCAACGTTATCGTTGGCTGAGGCGTCCTGAGATAGTGCTACCGGCGCATGTAGGGCAGAGGCAATAGCTACGCCTAAGAGTGAGCGTGTAGCGATAGGGACTAACTTCGATTTTTTTGTGTTGTGTGTCACTGTGTTTTCTCCGTGATTTGGCAACATGTAACAACTTAATTATGTAGCAACTAACACATTGTGTAGCTGGGTATGAAAGTGTTAAACATGTGTTTCACATTTTTGGTTTGCCTTTATTGTCAGTAATGTATGTAACCCACTGATAATATAGTTCTTTTTGTTTATAGGAAATGATGTAAACGTTTTCCCTGTAAGTTTGTAAATACTAGCACACTTTTAAAATGTAACAATAATGTTATCAGGTTACTTTAGAATAATAATTGCGAAACTTAGAACGATTTTGCAGGTAAAATGCTAAAAATTAACTGCATCTGATGCGAACAACGGCATTTTTCTATCCTTCATAAGCATGAGATCTTTCCGGTTTTGAAAGTCGAAGATGAATAGATACGATCGCTATTCCAACGTTGGGTGAGTGCATTCACCGAGTTGAATACACCAGCCTGCAAACCAGCAAGAAATGCTGCGTCTAAGGCGGTTGTTTCTGTTACTTCGGGGCGCTCTACATCTGCGCCAAGAATATCTGCCAGAAAAACACCATTGTCGCGGCGGGCGCGCTGGGCAAGGGCTTCTGATTCTGCAGCATTATCTATGAGTTTTAGCCCGTCGCGCAGCCATTGCACCGTAGCACCGGCCATGAAAATACTACCTTCCAGTGCGTAAGTGATTTTTCCGTTGAGACGGTAGCCTACGGTAGTTAACAGACGGTTTTTAGATTTAATTGGAGTATCACCGGTATTCAGAATCATGAAGCATCCGGTGCCATAAGTACTTTTTGCCATGCCTTTTTCAAAGCAGACCTGGCCGACTAATGCCGCTTGTTGATCGCCGGCTACACCGCCAATTGGCAGGGCAGTACCCAGAATACTTTTGTCAAGAGAACCAAAATTAGCAGCACAGTCGAGCACGTCCGGCAGCATGGCTTCTGGAATCCTAAAAGTATTCAGTAACTTGCTGTCCCATCTCTGGTTGTGGATGTCAAACAGCATGGTGCGTGACGCATTGGTGGCATCTGTTTTGTGAGATTTTCCGCCAGTAAGACGCCAGATAAGAAAAGTATCTACGGTACCAAACAGCAACTCACCAGCTTCAGCTTTTTCCCGTGCACCATCGACATTGTCGAGGATCCAGGCAATTTTGGTGGCTGAAAAATAAGGGTCTAACAACAACCCGGTGGTATCTGTAATATACTTAACAAGTGCTGTGTCTTCGCATAATTCGCGGCAAAATGGTGAGGTGCGACGATCTTGCCACACAATAGCCGGGTACACGGGTTTACCAGTTTGCTTGTCCCACACCAATGTGGTTTCGCGCTGATTAGTAATGCCAATACTGGCAATATCATTTGGTGTTAACTGGCATTGACTAAATACGTCTTTCAGGGTAAGGAGAACGCTTTGCCATATTTCCTCCGGATCGTGTTCAACCCAGCCATCATTTGGATAGTGTTGAGGGAATTCTTTTTGAGCAATCGCCTCTATACTACCTTCAGAAGAGAAAATAATGCTTCTAGAACTTGTTGTGCCCTGGTCAATGGCGAGAATAAGCTTGTTCAAGTAAACACTCCGTTACGCTATTTGACCGCAGTTTGCATTATTTACAGCCGATTAACAATAGTAAATTTTCGAAAACGAACATTTTAGCTCCAATATGAACATGTTGAATTTTTGGTATCAAGGTGTAATTTATTGAGGTGCAAAAGGAAATAGAGATCGAATGAATCAAACGTAGCGCCACGAGAAAATTTTGAATTTGCTGAAACAATCCGGCTTTATGTCGATTGACGAGCTGGTATCGTAATGCAATGTAACACCGCAGACAATCCGTCGGGATCTCAATCAACTTGCTGATTCTGGTAAAGTCAGTCGATATCACGGTGGTGCGGGTTTAACGAAAAGCTGGGAAAATACTCCTTACCAGGAACGGAAAACCCAAAATCAGGAAGTAAAAGAACGAATTGCTGAAGCAGTGGCAGCAATGATCCCCGATGGTGCGTCACTGTTTATTAACATTGGGACTACTACAGAACTCATCGCAACCAAGTTGCTGCATCACAAAAATCTGCACATTGTTACGAATAATATTCATGTGGCGACAATTTTGTCTGCAAAAGAAGATTTTTCGGTCATCATTGCCGCTGGCGAAGTCAGGTTCCGGGATGGCGGTATTATTGGTGAGGCGACCTGCGACTTTATCAGTCAGTTCCGTATGGACTACGGTATTATAGGTATTAGTGGGATAAGTGCGGACGGCGCGTTACTCGATTTTGACTTTCGCGAAGTCAAAGTGTCACAGGCAATTATTGAGCACACACAAACGGTGATCCTAGCTGCCGATTATTCCAAATTTGAACGCAAAGCAATGGTAGAGCAGGGGCATTTATCACAGGTTGATTACTTAGTGTGTGACAAATCACCGCCGGCTTCTATTGTCCCCATCATTAAAGAAAACAAAATTAAGTTCGTAAAAGCCTGACATCGTCGGGCAGTCGTCATTCCCCTCTGTTCTGCAAGAACGGTTTGCGTAAGGGATATTGGGCGATGGTCAGTATACCTCGTTTGTGTTACGCATATTCTGGCAAAAAATGCATTACGCTGAAAATATATTTTTATTGCATACATACTTTTAACATTAACGGTGTTCGTTTGTTTTCGTTTTATGTTGACTCATGTTCTTTTTGACGTTCAAGTAGCCAATATTATTGTAAATGAAAAGAGTGTTAGTTCATGGTGAGTAACGCTGATTCAGGCCAATCGTCCATGGAGGTCCTCCTGGTTGGCGGCGGAATAAATGGTGCTGGTATTGCCCTTGATGCAGTAGGTCGAGGGTTATCTGTAGCGCTTTGGGAGAAAGGTGATCTTGGGGGAAGCAAAGTCTTCACCAAGCAGCAAGCTTATTCACGCGCGCACACGTGATGATGTGATATGGCGTCGTACAAAACGGGGGCTGAGGTTGTCAGACACGGAAAAAGTGAAACTTGAACAATATATAGCGCCAAAAAGTGGTCAATTCAGCTTCTGAATCCGATGATTGGGCCTCAGGCGTTAAAGCTGCTTCCTGAAAGCCGAAGGTGATATTCCCACTGACTTACTAAAGCGTTTAGAAAAATTGAAAACATTGGGATACCCCACGTACTGGCCAATATGAGAAATTGGCCAGTTTGTGTTTAGCAATAATTTTTTTGCTCGTTCCATTCTTAAATGAATGAGTTGTTGAACCGGACTTCTTCCAAACTCTGCCAAACATAGCCTGTGCAAGTGAGGCGCTGAGTAGTGGACCCGGTCACACATGGCTTTTACCGTCCAGGGTAATTGCAGTTGGTTGTCTATGGTAGCAAATAGTCGGCTCAATCTGTTGGGGTGACGGTGAGCGTTTGCAGACAATACGGTTTCGCTCAGGTGTTTTTCAATTAGCGGCATCACTGCAGCACGCATTGTCGGTTGTTGTTCCTGATATAAGATCTCCATGGCGTGATGAACCACGCCTAGCTCGCAATGCTCTATAACTGGCGCTTTAGCGTTATGCACCGCACACCACCTTGGTGTATCAGACAAATTCAGCCAAATGATATCCCATCTGGAGGCCGCAATTTTTACTTCAAAGGGCGTATTGGCTTTTAACACCGCCAACGCATTTCGTGGCAGAGTAAATTCGCCGTCTGGTGTACGTACTACACCCGCTCCGTTAAGCGTATAAAACAGAGTATGGTTGGCCGGAAATACTCTTCCTACTCGGTACTTACCTGATAAATTAGAACAACCCGCTAATTCAATATCAAGATGTCTAATTTCAGGCACATTCACCCTGTCAATAAAGCGTTCTATGCATTCAGGTCCAATATTTACAATGTCTGAAAATGTTGTTGTCAAAATGTAATGTGATATTTTTGGATAAATAAAAGAGAGCTTTGAGCATAAAGTAATTGGTCTAAGTTGGCTATAGTGCAAGGCAGAAACTTTTGGCGCTTTCAGGAACACGTCATGACCAGTATAAGTACAATTGTCGCCAGACAAGACTGGCAAAACCCCATTGTCATTCAGCGCAACAAAGTGCGTGCGCACAGCCCGTTAAACGGGTTTTCCTGTCTCACAGATGCATTACACAATACTGGGCAACAGCGACAAAATCTTAACGGAGAGTGGGATTTTTGCTTATATCAGCGCCCTGAGGATGTGCCCGATGAAGTTATTAAAACGGATTTACCGGGACATTTAGCCTCCCAATGGCGAACAATACCCGTACCGTCAAATTGGCAGTTGCAGGGGGTAGATAAACCCATTTACTGTAATGTTAAGTATCCTTTCGCTGTAAACCCTCCGCACGTGCCTGATGATAATCCGACGGGGTGCTACCGTACTATTTTCAATGTTACGGCTGAGCAGAGAAAACGACGTAGTCATATTATTTTCGACGGTGTGAGCAGCGCATTTCATCTGTGGTGTAATGAGCAATACATTGGGTACGCTCAAGACAGCAGATTGCCCGCTGAGTTTGATCTTTCTCCGGTGCTTAGGGATGGTAAGAATACGCTGTTTGTTATGGTTATTCGCTGGTCTGATGGCAGCTATCTGGAAGATCAGGATATGTGGTGGATGAGTGGTATATTCAGAGATGTCACGCTGCTGTTTAAACCTCATCACTATATTCAGGATGTGTTTGCAACCCCCTCTTTGGACGCTTGCTACCGCGATGGTAAGGTTGCTGTGCGTACGGCCATTCACGCACCGGAAACTTATAAAGTACGGGTTGAATTGTTCGATGGTGACAAACCGGTTGGCACTCACAGTACGGAAACAACCAATAATCGACGCATAGATGAAAAAGGAGGCTGGCAGGATGTGGTCTTTCAATCTGTTGAAGTCGAAGCCCCTAAACACTGGACAGCGGAAACCCCGTACCGCTATCGGTTGGTGGTATCACTATTGGATGAGCACGATTGTGCCGTTGATATTGAAGCTTACGATATCGGCTTTCGCAATGTGGAAATGATAAATGGACAGCTATGTATTAACGGTAAACCCATACTTATTCGCGGTGTAAACCGTCATGAACATCATCCAACACGAGGGCATTCAGTGACTGAAGCTGACATGATTGAAGATATTCGATTGCTTAAACAGAATAACTTCAATGCTGTGAGAACTGCTCATTATCCAAATCATCCCAGATGGTATTCACTGTGTGATGAATACGGGCTCTATGTGGTGGATGAAGCGAATATTGAAACTCACGGCATGTTCCCCATGAGCCGTCTTGCTTGTGATCCTCAATGGGCCGGAGCCTTTATGGCCCGCTACACACAAATGGTAGAAAGAGACAAAAATCATCCTTCAGTGATTGTGTGGTCGTTGGGGAATGAGTGTGGACACGGGCCTATTCACGATGCCATGTATGGTTGGTCAAAAGCGTACGACCCGTCCCGCCCGGTTCAATATGAAGGTGGCGGTGCTGATACCAGTGCCACGGATATTATCGCGCCCATGTACGCCAGGGTTGATAGTGATATTGAGGACGAAGCAGTACCGAAATGGTCAATTAAGAAGTGGCTGTCACTGCCGGGTGAAAACAGGCCTCTGATTTTATGTGAGTACGCCCATGCCATGGGCAATAGTTTGGGAAGTTTTTCCGACTATTGGGAGGCTTTTCGGAGTTTTCCAAAACTTCAGGGGGGATTTATCTGGGATTGGGTTGATCAAGGCCTCGAAAAAACAGATGAGCGCGGCCAGTCCTACTGGGCGTACGGTGGCGACTTCGGCGATACGTATAACGACCGACAATTTTGCATCAACGGCTTGCTATTTCCCGATCGCACCCCCCATCCTTCACTGTATGAAGCCAAGTATTGTCAGCGTCAAATTACGGCGTCGATGAAAGAAACGGAAAAGGCGTTTTGCATCGAACTAACCAGTGAGTATCTATTTAGGCACGCTGATAATGAGCAAATGGTTTGGGAGTTACTGGAAAATGGCGTGGTAGTGGAAAGTGGCAGGGAAGATGTCTTATTAGCGCCACAGCAACGAAAGCGCTATATCATTCAACCTTCACATACACATCAACCTGGGGCCCTGTACCACATCAATGTAAAAATTGTATTAAAGCAATCGTGTGCTTGGGCTGACGCAGGGCACGAAATGATGGCGGAGCAATTTCGTGTTGCTAACCGAAGTGGTTTAGCACTGCCTGCTCTTGATACTTATGATGAACACCCAATCAATGTGGTTTACTCTGCACATTCTATTCGCGTGACTGCAAAGAACTCGGTATTTGAAGTAAGTAAAACAACGGGATTACTAAGTCGTTGGACGTTGATGGGCAAGTCAGTTATTGCCTTGCCCATGGAAGATAACTTCTATCGCGCACCACTGGACAACGACATTGGAGTGAGTGAAGTTGACAATCCTGACCCCAACTCGTGGGAGTCGCGATGGCAACACGCCGGTGTTGGCAAGTGGCAGAAAAGGTGTCTTCAGGTTAAGCAACGAACCACTAACGACGATGTGCGTATTACCGCGCTTTTCCAATACACTTATAAGGAACAGGTGCAGGCGCAAAGCCGCTGGTGCTATACCATCGACAGTACAGGGCAACTTAATCTTGATGTGGCGGTAGAATTTGACGATAAGCTACCGCCAATGCCACGCGTAGGGATACAACTGGGAATAACAGCGCCTGGGGAAGATGAAATCGTCCACTGGCAGGGGCTGGGGCCTTTTGAAAACTACCCTGATAGATGTGAAGGTGCCATTTATGGCCGCTACCAACGGAGCGTTGACGCCTTGTATACACCGTATATTTTTCCATCGGATAACGGGCTTCGAAGTCACTGTCACTATCTGGAGGCAGGCAAATTAATGGTGAGTGGTGATTTTCATTTTGCTGTGAGTCGTTTTACTCAGCATCAATTGGCTAAAGCAAAACATACTAATGAGTTACAAGACAGTGGCTATCTTTACGTGTTTGTCGACCATGCACACATGGGGGTAGGTGGTGATGACTCCTGGAGTCCAAGTACCCATGAAGCATTCTTGTTAAATAAAAAACAGTACCGCTACGAGATTGGCTTTCAAGCGAAATAAAGGCTTCGTCATGTGCGTACACATGTGTATACGGCAGTATAAAAGACGTAGTCGTCGCTGATTGCTGCGCTTATGTCTAAGTGGAGACCGAATACATGTTAGCGCCGAATGAGAGAATTTCGCTTTACTAACGTGGGGGTGTATTTAAACATGATCCCCGGTTCAGGTTTTTCGCCATTGGCGTAGCGAAGGGCAAGTTCTGCTGCTTTTGCCGCCATCATTTCTATCGGGTAGCGTAACGTTGTGAGTTTCGGGCGACAATATTTAGCTAGGAGAACATCGTCGTAGCCTAGCACTGACACTTGCTCTGGTACGGCAATTCCCTGATCTTGCATCATGGTCATGGCCCCCGAAGCCATGGCATCATTGTAGGCCAGTACAGCAGTAAATTTTGCCCCTGTGGCCAACAGGTTTTGCATGGCTTGTTCGCCGCCTTCCTGATCCGGTGTGGCGTATTCAACCAGGGTTTCCGGCAGTGAGAGACCTGCATTGGAAATGGCGTTTCGAATGCCTTCAAGACGTTGGTTGGGATCATCAATGCGGTATTGGCTGCTGATAACGGCCAAGTTGATGTGGCCCTGCGATATGGCATATTCTGCCATTAAGCGTCCGCCAGTGACATTGTCTAGCCATACGCAGCGGTTGGCAATGGCAGGAATAAAACGGTTAATTAAGACAAAACCGGGAATTTGGCGAGCGAAGTCGATAATTGTGTCGTCGTCCAGGGCTTTACTGTGAACGACCATGGCTTCAACCCGATATTCCATAAGGGTTTCTATGGCTCTGCGCTCGGTTTCCTTTTCGATTGAACCTGCGCTTAGGAGGATTTGAATATTCTTGCGGCGCGTGACTGATTCTACGCCATGGGCCAGCATAGCAAAAAAGGGGTCGTGCAACTCGGCAAGTACAACCCCCAGAGCTGTATTTTTTTGCGTTACCAATGCACGGGCATTCGCGTTCGGGCGATAACCCATTTCCTCCATAATTTGCTTCACGCGCTGACGGGTTTTCTCTCCTACCTTGGGGCCATCGTTTACGACCCTAGACACAGTGGCAAGTGAGACACCTGCGGCCTCGGCGATATCTTTTATGGTAGCCATGACTGATATACTTCTGATGTTATTGTAACAGCGAATTTCTGCGGCCTTATGAGCCACATAGCAATATTTTCCGTGTACTTTACCGATTCTTGAGACGCTAATCCACGACTATTCCCAAGGGATAAAAACAAGATAAGCGGTAAAATAAATAAGGGAAAACGTATACCCTATGGCTAGTATACTATATCAGTTGTAATTAAGTTGTATCTATTCTGTAAATTTGAAAATGCCGGGAACAGTGTAACTATGAATATTCAGAAAAGGCTTTTTGGCGACGTCGGTGGCCAAGCGGTTTACTTGTATCGTTTGAGCAATGACAATGGCATAGAGGTGGAAATACTCACTTATGGCGGTATTATCCACAGTCTACAGGTACCTGATAATAGCGGTGCGCTGCATCAGTGCGTTCAGCAATACAGCTGCCTTGAAGGCTACATCAGTGATCCGAGCTACCGAGGCGCATTAGTGGGACGGTATGCGAATCGCATAGGCAAGGGTAAATTTTCGTTGGACGGCATCACTTATCACCTCGATCAAAATGACGGTGAGCACTGTTTGCACGGTGGTGAACATGGTTTTCACAAAAAGGTATGGCGGGCGGAGAACGTATCCAATGGCAATGCGGCCGGTATCAGACTAACCCATACCAGTGCAGATGGTGAGAGCGGGTTCCCAGGTAATGTGAGTGTAGAGGCCACGTACTGGTTGGATGAAAACAATGATCTTACTCTCACGCTGCATGCTACAACAGATAAGGCCACGCCCTTTAGCATGACGCAGCATGCATACTTTACTTTAAGTCGGGACACATCGGTTAAATCAACCACATTGTATCTGAATGCCGATGCCATCACAGAAGTCGATGATTCCCTGTGCCCTACTGGTAATATAATAGCTGTGGCAAACACGCCATTTGATTTTCGGATGCCGAGCAAGATTGCTTCCCGTTGCACCGGGACACATCCTTTATTTGATACTGTGGGCGGGTACGATCACAATTTTATTCTTACTTCCCCTTCTTTGTCAGATAAACCTGCCGCGCAGGCCTCTGCTGATGACACGGGCATTATCATGTCGCTATACACAGATTTACTCGGGTTGCAGTGTTATACGGGAAATTTACAGGGCGAAGAGCAATTAGGAGCGTTTTGCCTTGAGCCACAACATTTCCCCGATGCCCCAAATCAAGAGGGCTTTCCCAGTCCAATTATCACGCCACACAAGCCATACAACGCCGTGATACGCTATCATTTTGAGGTTGCTGACTAAGTAACACGGCGTGTTCTTGTTGTTAACAAATAATTTTCTTTTGGCGGGAATTGATTCCCGCTTAAGCTTGCTATAAGATGAGGGTAAACGTTTAACCTATATTCCGTAAACACGGAATCAGCTCGTGAGAAATACTATGGGTACGCCTTTTGATCCGACAAACGATCCGCATCGTCGCTATAACCCGATGATTGGAGAATGGGTGCTGGTTTCACCGCATCGCGCGAAACGTCCTTGGCAAGGGCAATCTGAACCGCCCTCAAAAGAACAGAAGCCCGCTTACGATCCAAAGTGTTATCTGTGTGCGGGTAACACCCGTATAAACGGTGAAGTTAATCCTCAGTATACTGGCACATTTGTCTTTGAAAATGATTTCGCGGCTTTGAAAAAAGACACTGTTGAAACGAAAGAAGAAGATGAACTTTTCCATTTTGAAGCAGAGCAGGGCTGTAGCCGTGTAATTTGCTTTTCTCCGGATCACAGTAAAACACTGCCGGAGCTTACCGATCAAGAGCGCCTTGCAGTGGTTGAATGTTGGAAAGAACAAACGGCAGATTTAGGGCAAACTTATCGTTGGGTGCAGGTATTTGAGAACAAAGGTGCCATGATGGGCTGTTCTAACCCGCATCCTCACGGACAAGTGTGGGCACAAAAACACTTGCCCACAGAGCCGACAAAAAAACTGGCACACTTTCGTGCGTATTATGAAAAGCACAATCGTCCCATGTTGTTGGATTACGTTCAACGCGAAATGGAAAAGCAAACCCGTGTGGTGTGCAGTAACGATGATTGGGTTGTAGTCGTGCCATATTGGGCTGCGTGGCCATTTGAAACGCTCTTATTACCTCGTTTTGCGATTAAATCGTTAGCTGATCTTACGGCTGTACAGTCGTTGTCGCTGGTACAAATAGTGGGCGATATTACCACCCGTTACGATAATTTATTCGAAACATCGTTCCCGTATTCCATGGGCTGGCACAGTGCGCCTTTTGACGATGATAGTCACAATGAGTGGCAATTGCACGCTCACTTTTATCCGCCATTATTGCGTTCTGCTAGTGTCAGAAAATTTATGGTGGGCTACGAGTTGATGGCTGAGACTCAGCGTGACCTGACGCCTGAGCAAGCAGCAGACAAGCTAAAAGCACTGCCAGTTATTCATTATAAAAAAAGTGGTAGTAACAATGGATAATTCAAAGCTGGTTTCTCATTTTAAAAACACGTTTCAGTGCGAGCCTGACTGTGTTGTGCATGCGCCTGGTAGGGTCAACCTGATTGGTGAACACACAGACTATAACGAAGGGTTTGTTTTTCCCGCTGCCATTAACTTTGGTACCTGGATTGCGGCAAGTAAACGCAGCGATAACAATGTTGTGGTTAGGGCACTTGATTATGACTATCAGGTCAATGCGTTCTCCTTAAACGATATTCAGTTTGACGAAAATCAAGGCTGGGCGAACTATATTCGCGGCGTTATAAAAGTGCTTTTGGCCGACTTTCCTCAGATTGGTGGCGCAAACTTAGTGGTAACAGGAAATGTTCCCCAGGGCGCAGGTTTGAGTTCTTCGGCGTCTTTTGAAATCGCTATTTTAAAGGCCTTCGCAACACTTTATGCTTTGTCGCTGGACGGAATTAAAGCATCGATGCTGGGACAAAAAGCTGAAAACGAATTTGTTGGTTGCTCATGCGGTATTATGGATCAATTGATTTCAGCCATGGGTCATGCTGGCCACGCCATGTTACTCGATTGTCAGTCCTTGTTTGTGAAATATGCACCGCTGCCGGATTCCCATCAAATAGTGATTATCAATTCCAACGTTAAACGCGGGTTGGTAGACAGTGAATACAATTTGCGTCGCCAGCAATGTGAACAGGGGGCTGCGATCATGGGTGTCAGTTCCTTGCGAGGTGCGAGTCTCGACATGTTGGAAGAAAAGAAAGCTGAAATGTCAGATGTGGTTTATCGCCGTTGTTTGCACGTACTGACAGAAAATATTCGTACGCTTGCAGCCAGCGAAGCTTTGAGTAAAGGCGACATCGCTGCGGTTAGTCGCGCCATGGCAGAATCTCATGTTTCCATGCGTGACGATTTTGAAATTACCGTTAAGCCCATTGATTATCTGGTGGACATCATTGGTGATGTTTTAGGTGAAAAAGGGGGGGTACGCATGACGGGAGGTGGTTTCGGAGGCTGTGTCGTGGCGCTGGTTCCCTCTGATACTGTGGACGTGGTCAAGCAAATCGTGGATGAAAAATACCAGCCTGCTACCGGGTATAGTGCCGATATCTACGTGTGTACTGCAACCCAGGGGGCATTTGAAAAGTGCTAAAGCCGAACATTGTAGAATCTTCTGTGCCCAGATAGCTCAGCGCGAATTCAACTTCTCTGCAACCAATTCATGGTCACAGAATGTACAACCGTATGGAATTCTTTGTGCGTATCTAACCCTAAAAAAACTATGCTATGTTTGTTCATGCTAGCCTCCAAATGATTTAGTCTTAAGCAAACTAATTATGGCACTGGCTTTTTGAGTTAACCCACGAAAATGCGGAGGCTAGCATTTCACAGGGAGTCATTGTGTCTATGCGATATGGATGATGCAGTCGCTGACCGCATCCGCATCATTGCGAATATCCGCAGTATTATCTTTTGGAGTCAAGAGGATTGGAGATTACAACCAGCTCAGAAATGCATAGAGAAAACCTAGTTGGTGCTCTTTGGATGATTGCTTCTATGGGGGCATTCGCGATTGAGGATGCTTTTGTTAAAGTGTCAACCAAGACTGTTCCGATTGGTGAGGTGCTCATTCTTTTCGGTTTGGGTGGCATGTTGATTTATGCCGCTCTGTTGTTCTTAAATCGTGAGCCCCTGTATATTCCAGAAGTTTTATCTCGGCCGATGCTGATACGAGTTGGCTTCGAGGTAACAGGACGTCTGTTTTACGTGCTTGCGATTGCCTTAATCCCATTATCTGTAGCCACGGTAATCTTGCAAGCAACACCTCTCGTTGTGGTTGCCGGTGCCGTTCTGGTCTTCGGTGAAAAAGTGGGATGGCGCAGGTGGGCTGCCATTATTTTAGGGCTTCTGGGCGTGATAGTAATCGTCCAGCCAGGTACTGAAGGGTTCTCTGAGTTGTCTTTGTTAGCAATACTTGGAATGATCGGTTTTGCTGGCCGTGATCTCGCAAGTCGGGTGGCCCCTGCGACTATTGGAACGTCACTTCTTGGCCTTTATGGATTCATGTCGGTTGTCGTGGCAGGAGTGCTTTACTCCATTTGGGCAGGTGTCCCATTCGTTATTCCTAAAATCCCAGTATCTCTGTCACTTCTGGGGGCCATCATATTTGGAATACTAGCTTATTCTTGTTTGATGAAAGCCATGAAAACAGGAGAAGTCTCCGCAGTTACACCGTTTAGATATATCCGACTTCTTTTTGGTATCGCTTTGGGTTTGCTGCTATTTGGTGAGGCCCTTACACCTGCGATGCTAACTGGATCTACGTTAATAGTTATATCCGGCCTTTTCATTATGTGGCGAGGTAAACATTAGACAGAGATACGGGCTGTCACAACTCCTGTGAACCTATTCAATGATTGGCCGTTTTCAAATTTCATTACACGATTTTCTTCAATTCTCTATGTGCAAATTTGGGAAGATCGATTAAAACTGCCGCGCAAAATAACCCACGGTCGGTTTTGCGGGTTAAACGCATAAATATTCATGGATAGGAAAACGTCCTTAACGGTTTTTTCAATGGGTATATACGCGGCTATAAAACAGGCTATGATCCGTCACTAGGCTAGCCATCATTTTGTTGTGAACGCCCACTTAAAATCAGTTTGCATTCAAATTGCATTTGCAAAATGTTGAACAATAACGCTGTGATGAGATAGGGTGATGTCAAAATTGTTTCGCCGTTAAAGGCAGAAAGTACTGTTGCGACAACGCATATGATAGTAATCAAGCCTACCACGAAGCGGGATAATCTAATCACTGTTTTATACCTCCTAAATTTGACGTTTCAGTATTTTTTCTAGATGAGGAATAAGGCCTAGTCGGTATCATACGAGATTGAACCTGTTAACTATTGATGGATTACGTCGTATAAACCTGAACCCAATCCCGCACCAAAGTCCGCTGCAACTTGCAATGCTCCAACATATCCCAATCCCCACATCAATGCCGGTAGCATCGCGCCATTGATGCAACGTATTTCACTAGTAGAAAGTTCTTTCATTTTTTACTCCGCCATTATACTTGCAATATCATCGATAATGCCGTTACCAATAAGAACATTATTGTAGAAATAACCACCCGCTGCGCCTACGTTATAACCAAGACTATAGGCTATATTCCCCCAATCCCAATAACCACCGCTTATCACTTTAGCTTCTTCTAAACTCAATTCGTTCATATGATTAGTCTCCTTTTATTAAAACCCTTAAAGTGCCTCCTTATCTATTATCAGAGTATATACATCATCCTGAAACTGGACTGATGGACTAAATTTGAATCGAGTAAAGTTAGTGCGTATTTCGGTGAATCCGATCGCCTATTTCGGTTTTATCCGATCAAAAATGACGTTTTTCCGAAATCACTGATCGGAATCCCAAAATCTTCTTCTTTTTCTCGCTAAATCAATTAGTAAGCTCATCTTCATCACTTTATTGAAGGAACGAGCAGCCATGGCGAGAAAGAGAACCGATAGGAGAAAGATTAAAGACGTCTTGCGTCTCAATTTCGAAGTAGAATTAAGCCATCGAGACATCGGCCAATGCTTAAGTCTCGGCCCTTCGACTTTGAGCGAAATTCTCTCGCGCTTCAAATCCAGTGAACTACCGTGACGGTAGACTCTCGCCGTCTTCTTCTGTCTCCTAATACTCTAGAGACCAAACGTATTAAAATACTTAAGCACTACAAAGATATTTTCTTGAACAGCTGATAGTGCTGCCAGATATCCCATGCAGCACTTTGCTGTAGACAGGTCAACTAATATGCCTTAGCAGTTTTATAATACAGAGAGAATGGCGTTTTGCGCAGACTCTCTAAATTCACGACCAATTCTAGGTGTATATGAAGGGTGGGGTGCAGATATTACAGTTGTTTTGAAATCGTCTTTTTGCAGTGTACCTACTGAAAAACTGAATGTTACTTTACCTCTTACTTCGTGATCTTGTATGTCCGTTAAGTTTGATGAGTGTAGCAGCCAATTCTTTGATGATGGGCTGTTAAAGCTTTTAGGAACGTAAGCGATCATTTTAAACCGTTCTTTACAACCGTTTGATTTAGATCTAATGGTGCAGCACTAATATGCCTGACGAT
>NZ_JBAHZB010000285.1:0-200 GCF_036697315.1 Alteromonas sp. 14N.309.X.WAT.G.H12 | reverse complement strand
AAATCTACTGAGAAAGAACCGTCAGGCAATACGGTGGTGGTGAAGGTCTGGGTATCGCTGTCACTGTCGGTGACTTCGATACTGAGCACTGAACCAATTTCATCACAGGTCCCGCTGATGGTAGGGGTGGCACTGTTGAGGTTGGACAGTGCATCCAGGTTCAGTATGGGCAAGGTGAGATCGATAAGGCCAGAGGTGCT
>NZ_JBAHZB010000284.1:0-200 GCF_036697315.1 Alteromonas sp. 14N.309.X.WAT.G.H12 | reverse complement strand
CTTGCAACGCAAGTAACGTAAAACTACAACCAATTCGCTTGGTAAAGTTAGTTTGAAGGCGAGAAGCGCAGTGTGCGAACAGCACATGAGCATCGCAGCATTCAAAATAACGAAGCCAAGTAGAATTGGTAGGCTTGGGCAGACTTGAACTGCCGACCTCACCCTTATCAGGGGTGCGCTCTAACCAGCTGAGCTACAAG
>NZ_JBAHZB010000283.1:0-201 GCF_036697315.1 Alteromonas sp. 14N.309.X.WAT.G.H12 | reverse complement strand
CGGGGCTATAGCTCAGCTGGGAGAGCGCCTGATTTGCATTCAGGAGGTCAGCAGTTCGATCCTGCTTAGCTCCACCAGATTCCGGCAACTGAGTCAAAAAAAGTCAGACTGCGAAGTAAGCTGGAGGCTTGTAGCTCAGCTGGTTAGAGCGCACCCCTGATAAGGGTGAGGTCGGCAGTTCAAGTCTGCCCAAGCCTACCA
>NZ_JBAHZB010000282.1:0-201 GCF_036697315.1 Alteromonas sp. 14N.309.X.WAT.G.H12 | reverse complement strand
GGTACTGAGCTTTATTACTACAAAGCACGGATTTATCATCCAAAGCTAGGGCGCTTCCTGCAAACTGACCCTGTGGGTTATGAAGCTCAGATGAATCTTTATGCTTATGTGGGGAATGATCCGGTTAATATGACAGATCCAACTGGTAAATTTGGAGTTGTTGGATTTGCCATAGGCTTTCTTGCTGATTCTGTTGCGCAA
>NZ_JBAHZB010000281.1:0-208 GCF_036697315.1 Alteromonas sp. 14N.309.X.WAT.G.H12 | reverse complement strand
GGGGCTATAGCTCAGCTGGGAGAGCGCCTGATTTGCATTCAGGAGGTCAGCAGTTCGATCCTGCTTAGCTCCACCACTTCTAAGTGCATTGATATACAGTGTATTTAAAAGTGGTATTAAATACTACGACCTGTTCTTTAACAATTTGGAAAGCTGATATTAGTAATCAATCAAATTGAGTAACTGAGAATATCGAAATGATGTTCTT
>NZ_JBAHZB010000280.1:0-209 GCF_036697315.1 Alteromonas sp. 14N.309.X.WAT.G.H12 | reverse complement strand
ATCACCGGTAATACAGATTTAGCGGCTGGTGAATTGGTGACTATCAGCGTCACTGATGCGGATAATGATACCCAGACATTTACGGCTACTGTCCAACCTGACGGTTCCTTCAGCGCTACGATACCCGATGATCTGGCTGAAGGTGATTATACGGTTGCTGTCAGCGCCACCGATGAAGCCGGAAACACTACCACGGTGAATGAAGATGG
>NZ_JBAHZB010000027.1:17841-38693 GCF_036697315.1 Alteromonas sp. 14N.309.X.WAT.G.H12 | reverse complement strand
TTCTCCTGTTTTTATCAATGATTTAATTTTAAAGGCTTGGTTTAAGAATTGAAGAACGGTCTAAAATGATCGCTTACTTACCACCAAACCCTATTCTCCACACTAAATTACCTACACATTTCACTCTCGCTTGTAGTAAGGATTGCCAACCCCTGTTGGTTCAAACGCTCAAGCACAAGGCAATACCATGAATATGACTTCACTAGGCGTTATTGGCAGCTCTAAAAAGGAAGATGAACGGCGGGTGCCGATACATCCGGAACATTTATCCAGGATCCCCGAAAAAATACGCAAGCAACTCATTTTTGAAACCGGCTATGGCGAACGCTTTGGTATCGATGATACTGCACTCTCGGCTCTGGTGGGGGGATTGGCATCAAGAGACGAGTTATTGGAAACCATGAACACGGTTATTATCGCCAAACCGGTACTTGCCGATTTTGAGCAGTTACGGGTGGGCGGTGTACTCTGGGGCTATCCTCATTGCACTCAACAACGAGAGATTACCCAGATTGCCATTGAGAGAAAACAGACATTAATCGCATTTGAAGATATGTATGTCTGGGGTCCCCAGGGGCAGGTTGGGCGCCATACGTTCTACAAAAATAACGAAATGGCAGGATATTGCGGGGTCATCCACGCCCTTCAGCTTAAGGGCATAGACGGTCATTATGGTAATCAGCGTAAAGCGATCATCTTCAGCTTTGGTGCCGTCAGTCGTGGTGCTATTTATGCGCTCAAAGCCCATGGCTTTCGCGATATTACTATCTGCATTCAGCGGCCCGATCATGAGGTCCGTGAAGAGATCCTTGATTGTCATTATGTTTGGCTAAAAGCTGGTACTGCCGATCAAGCCAGGATGATGGTGGTTGAACATGATGGTACAGAAAGGCCATTGTGTGAGTTGATCAGCGAATCGGGGCTCATTATCAATGGTATCTATCAAGACACCAACGACCCAATCGACTTTGTCATCGAACAAGAAAAAGCTTGTCTCAAGCCGGGCTGTTTAATCATTGATGTCAGTTGTGACGAAGGTATGGGGTTTTATTTTGCTAGGCCAACCACCTTTAAAAATCCTATGTTTCAAGTCGAAAATGTGGATTACTACGCCGTTGATCATACGCCCAGCTACTTTTGGGAAAGTGCCTCACGATCAATTTCTGCTGCATTGATTGTCCATTTACCGGCCATAGCAGCCGGACCGGAAGGCTGGCAGAAGAATGAAACCATACGTCGAGCCATCAATGTTGAAAAAGGTATTATTCAAAAACCAGATATTCTGGCTTATCAAAACCGCCAACTTGCATACCCTCATCTGCCTCTATAGGGGCGCCAAGCCCATTTATTTGGGCTTTCTCTACCCCACTTGACGTGCCGTGACTAGAACTTCACGTGAAACTTTAAAATGAAAAAGGGTCCGTTCCTGAGGGGACATACGAAATTAATACGACTACCCGCAATACTAAGAGGTTCTTGCGATGCCGTTGAGTCACTCTAGTGTTCGCTTCCGTTAACTTGAGCAATACAGATCATGCGACAAAATAATATCACCCATAATTCCATTACATTTTTCTCTGCTTACTAGTGGCGATTCATTACTTATAACCCTTTTGGTTTTTACGATTAGGGTTTTAGTGTAAAGAATTAATTGGCGATAATACTGAGTTGATTGGTAAGTCCTGTGGTTTATTGCAATGATGAAATATTAGTTATCGAGGACCATGGCTATCCACTGTTGTGTCAGGCGCAGTACCTTGGCTTTCTGGCTTTTATCTGGCTCGAATACGTGAAATATATGATCGGCGCCGCCAAGGTAGTAAGCATCTTCGGTCACAGCATTGCTTGCAGTAAAAATTTTATCCTCATAAGCAGGCAAAAAGTCGTCTGAGCCGCGAATCGACAAAATATGCCCCTTGAACTGCCCTAAATTACGCAGGGGATTGTAGCCTAACATACCCACAATATGTTCCCGGGTCAGGGTAAAATCTGCCCAGCTTTTCATCAAACCTTTACCTTCACTTACCGCCTGACGAATGGTTGTAAAATTCACGGTATCCGTGGCAATGGCACTGGGGTTAATGGCCGATGACCACAGCACCATGGCGAAGAAGGTATCAGGATGCTGGCTAACGAGTTCCATGGCAGTGGCACCGCCTAAGCTAAACCCAAGAACAATTAATGGGGTATTCGGGTAGTGGGTTTGCAGGTAATCAAGTCCAGACTGGGCATCCTGTACGCGACTGGCAAAGGTGCTGGTTAAGGTATAATTGCTTTTCTCTCGCTCCGATTCTCCTTGTACATCAAATCGCAGAGAAATAATGCAATGTTCAGCCAGTTGTTTAGCCAGTATTTTATAAATATCACCCACTTCATCTTTTTGTCCCGCCCAGCCGTGGATCATCAGCACGGCCGCTTTGGGGGGGCAATCAGCTTCCTCTAATGCGGCACTGGCCCCTGAGCTAAGTGAAAAGTCATCGGCACTGGCGCTATGACAGCAAAAAAACAGAAGAGAGGCGGGAAGTAAAATAACGTAGCTTCGCAACGTCGATAAAAGGTGGAACATTGTCATGAGTCACTCGCGGTAAAATGCAGGTTAAGGGTTTAAGGTATAACCTTGTTTTTGTAATCGGGCGTGGGCGGTCATGGCCGAGAGTTCAACTTCCACGCCTTTTTCCAGCATATCAGCACTGATGTCTTTTGCCGCTGCCGACTGGCCACAGACAATGAACCTTACACCTTTATTTATTAGTGCTTGAATGAGGGGGGTGTTCGCATTTTCTACGCCTTTGACTTGCTTATAGGCGGCACTACTTAATACATCAAAAGTGGCGGTGCCGTGAACAACAATCGCCAGATGAATGTTCTCTAATTTGGCGCCATTGGCCACATGCATATTGATAAAACGGGCCAGGGTGTCAAATTTTCGGTTAATACTCCCCGGTTCGGCTCCCTTTACTGCATCAAAGGCAATTTTAAAGGTTTCTGTTGGGGCAATGGTTACACCATCAATGGCGGCATGCTTACCGTATTCCGTAAAGACTGGGCCGGCCTTAAAATCAGTCATGGCTGCATAGACAGGGCTGGCGCAAAGCAATACGAGCAGCCCTAATGGGGAAAGGTTTTTCATTCTTGTCGTTATCCTGTGTAAGTCTTTTGTTTATCCTAACCTAAATGCAGAACCTTCATAAGACTTTCGTTATATTTTGTGCATGATTGGTAAAGCCTGTGGCACCAGTTTTAAAAGTGACGGATTTGGGCGTAGTATTAGGCTTTTCGATATGCAATAGCATCGTATAACGACATGAGAAAAATGAGAACAATCATGAAAAATCTATTTAAAATAAAAACACTGGCCATGGTATTGGTTGGTGTCAGTGCCTTATCTTCCTGCTCTAAGGCTCCGGAAACCGCGCCCGCTCAAGACGTTCAGCTGCTGACAGATGTCTCGCGATTGGATATTTACTATCCCGTAGAGTTAACCTCCGATTTAAGTCATCTTTCAGAGAAGCAAAAGCAACTCATTGCCCGCCTCATCGACGCAGCAAAAATTATGGATGATCTTTTTTGGCAACAAGCTTTTGGTGAAGATAAAACCCAGTTCCTTGCTAAGCTGCAAGATCCCAAAGTGAGGAAATTCGCGGAAATTAACTATGGTCCCTGGGATCGGTTAAATGGCGATACGCCCTATTTAAGCGGGTATGACGCCAAGGCCCTTGGTGCTGAATTTTATCCCCACGATATGACCAAAGCCGAGTTTGAGCAACAGGACTTTGTAAATAAGAAAGGCTTGTACTCCGTGGTTAAGCGCTCAGAAAGTGGCAAGCTCGTCGCCGTGCCCTATTCTAAAATGTATAAAGAAGAGCTTGGCCGCGCAGCCAGTATTTTAAAAGATGCGGCACAATATGCCGACGATCCTGACTTTGCCAATTATCTCACCATGCGTGCAGAGGCATTAGTGACCGATAACTATCAGCCTTCGGATTTTGCCTGGATGGATATGAAGAATAACCCCATCGATGTGGTGATTGGTCCCATTGAAACCTATGAAGATCAGCTTTTTGGTTATCGCGCGGCTTTTGAAGCATATGTGTTGGTAAAAGATATGGCCTGGAGCGAGAAGTTGGCCAAATATGCCCAGTACTTACCCGCCTTACAAGTGGGTTTACCCGTTGATGATAAATACAAAGCGGAAACCCCAGGGTCAGATGCGGATCTTAACGCCTATGATGTGGTGTATTATGCGGGGCATTCCAATGCAGGCAGCAAAACCATTGCCATTAACCTGCCCAACGATGAAGAAGTTCAGTTGCAAAAAGGCACACGCCGCCTGCAGCTAAAAAATGCCATGAAGGCGAAGTTTGATCATATTCTTGTGCCCATTGCCGATCAATTAATTACACCGGAACAACGAGATCACATTACCTTTAATGCGTTTTTTGCCAATACCATGTTCCATGAAGTGGCTCACGGTCTGGGCATTAAAAATACCATTAACGGTAAAGGCACGGTACGTCAGGCATTAAAAGAGCATGCCTCGGCGTTAGAAGAAGGCAAAGCCGATATTCTGGGCTTGTATATGATCAAACAGTTGCTGGACAAGGGCGTGCTTACCGATGGCGAACTTGAAGACTACTATGTCACCTTTATGGCGGGGATCTTCCGTTCTGTTCGCTTTGGTGCCAGTTCTGCACATGGTAAGGCGAACATGGTGCGGTTTAATTTCTTCAAAGAGCACGGCGCCTTCCAGCGGGATGCCGATGGTTTCTACCGCGTGAATATGGAAAAAATGGGGCTTGCCATTGATGCCCTTTCCCATCTCATCCTTACTCTCCAAGGGGATGGTGATTATGATGGTGTGGCAAAACTGGTTGCTGAAAAAGGCGTGATTGGTGATACCTTAGCCGCCGATTTAGCCAAATTAACCTCAGCCAATATTCCTGTTGATATCACCTTTGTACAAGGTAAAGAGGTGTTAAAACTCTAACCTTAAACATTCCGGCGTAATTAGCACTGTAGAACGCTAATTACGCCTTCTTTCCTTTATATCTCATCAAGGATTTGTTTTACCTTATCCTCATATAAAGCTTTAGGCAGATACCCCGAATCAAACAGAGATTTTAACCGCTGAAGCCTGTCTTCCACTGTGGCTGTGGGGTTATCATTTGCTGCCCGCGGTTCTTCAATTTCCTCAAACGTTTGCGGCGTAGCGGCATAGGTCGGCGTCGATGCCACTGACAGTGGCGTAGTGTTCCTCTGACTGTTTACATATATCCAATTGCTGCGCTTTAAAACAAACGACGGATCTTCGTTGACGAGTTGCCAGTTGTCATTGGGCGTCTCATCGGGGGCGCCGGTAGCAAGGCGGAAGTGGGCGAGTTCTGCGGCGGTAGGCACTCGACCATTTTGAATAGCATTGCCAGCTTTAATGTAACGTTTCACAATATTGACCTGTAATGCGCCAATAAGGATATTTAAGCTGTTATTGGTCACAAACACCGTGCCGGTGGTGGTGACGGTTTTACTGTCGATTCCCAGATAGCCCGGTGTTTTTTCGCTGATTGAAAATACCACCACTTCATTTGCGCTTAACTGAGACAGACCTTGAAATACCTTGCTGGCTAAAGCATTGGCAGTGTCGTGTGAAAACACGCTGACAGGATTGGAATTTCGGGATAACGAAAAAATGGAGTCGTTGTTTTCTTTATATTTAAGTGTTGTTAAGGCATGCAACACCATGGGTTGGGTGATGATGTTTGACGTTGCCTCCCCGTTTATTTGAGAAGCCGTTTTAATTGCGACGTAGTCATACTGGTGTTGCCAGATGATTTTATCTTGAGCATGAGCAGCCAGAGAAAACAAAACTAAGGTGAGCAACACCAGTAGGTTGCAGTTTGTTATTTTCATCGCCATTTTTCCTCTTACTTAACGGTTATTTTAATTCCCTAAGGTGCTATAGCAGTTGTCGTACCATAACGAAGATCTTTACATCCTTTGCTGAGCACGCCCGTCGCTTCCCTCCCTGTTGTATTTAACTAACTGATATTTCGTTGCTTTTGCTTGACGGAATAAAGTCGCAGCACGCGATGAGCTAAAAGTGTGGGGGGATGACCTAACCGCGGCTGTATCAGTTTTTGCAAAATGCGACATTTGCCATGCGACAAGTGATGCAATTCAGGGGGAACAGGGGCACGTTATTATGCTGGAGTCGCGGAGAAAATTAACATTATAGATTGCAGAAAATTAATTTTATTCAGTAACTTACAATATTTACAAACGGATATTTAACAAATGGTGTGGTGATTGCAAAACGAAGGAGAGACAGCTTGACGTCTTGTTCGGCGCTAAAGGGTTTGCCTGCTATATGTCCGGGTTTTTTAAGGGCTAATGGCGCGCTAAGAGAACGCGACTTGCTATTTATTTTTCATAGTTCAACAGAGAGAATTTGCTTATGTCTGAGATACCTGTATATCAAAACTACATCAATGGTGAATTTCAAGCAGAATCAGCATCCTATATTGACGTTACCAATCCGGCTGATGGTGCGCTTTTATCTCGCGTACCCAATGCCAGTGTTGCCGATGTAGAGCGCGCGATCAGTGCTGCCAAAGCTGCGCAACAAGGTTGGGCTGCCACGCCCGCCATCGAGCGGGCCCAATATCTTCATCAAATAGCCGATAAACTTCGCCAGAACGTTGATCGTTTGGCATCGATTATCACCCAGGAACAAGGAAAGATCCTGCCCCTAGCAACAGTAGAAGTGAATTTTACTGCAGATTACCTCGATTATATGGCTGGTTGGGCACGACGTATCGAGGGGGACATCATTACCAGTGATCGTCCCGGTGAGAACATTTTTCTGTTTAGAAAACCTTTGGGCGTTGTGGCGGGAATTCTGCCGTGGAATTTTCCTTTCTTTTTGATTGCCAGAAAGATGGCGCCGGCCCTGGTCACCGGCAATACCATTGTGATTAAACCCAGTGAAGAAACCCCCAATAATTGTTTTGAATTTACCCGCTTACTGGATGAAATTGGATTACCTAATGGCGTCTTTAATGTTGTTTGTGGTACCGGGCAACAAGTCGGTGAAGCACTCACGAGCAGTAGCAAGGTCGATATGATCAGCTTTACCGGCAGTGTGGCAACCGGGTCTGCCATTATGGCTTCGGCGGCGCCGAATGTTACCAAACTCAACCTTGAATTAGGGGGGAAGGCTCCGGCTATTGTGCTTGAAGATGCCGATTTAGATTTAGCCGTTGCTGCTATAAAAGCATCTCGGGTGATTAATACCGGACAAGTGTGTAACTGCGCCGAACGCATTTATGTGCATGCGTCCGTTGCCGATACCTTTATTAGCAAACTGAGTGAAGCGATGAAGGCTACGCGCTTTGGGAACCCTATGACCGACAAGGATTTGGAAATGGGGCCGCTCATCAATCAGGCAAGTTTAGACAAAGTTGTCCATATGGTTGAAACCGCTAAACGGGAAGGGGCAGAGGTGGTAACCGGTGGAAAAGTGGCTGATTTAGGCAGTGGTTTTCACTATGAACCCACCGTATTAACCGGCTGTCATTCTGGCATGGAGATCATGAAAAAAGAGATCTTTGGTCCAGTATTACCGGTGCAGATTGTGGATAGTCTGGAAGAAGCGGTGGAATTGGCCAATGCGTCAGAATATGGTCTCACCTCTTCGGTGTATACCCAGAATTTGTCCATGGCCATGCGTGCCATTAATCTGCTTGATTATGGCGAAACCTATATTAATCGCGAAAACTTTGAAGCTATGCAAGGCTTCCATGCGGGAACGCGCAAGTCAGGTATAGGCGGCGCTGACGGTAAATATGGCCTGTATGAATATACCCGTACCCATGTGGCGTATATTCAAAGCTAAATAAAACGTATTGCCTACCGGGATAGTCGTATTGTCGCGGTAGATTTTTTTATAACGTAAAACCGTCACACGAAAATGGCGGTTTTTGCGGTTGTGGCGCAAGTCCACGTTTATTTCAATTTTTAAATTAACAGTAGTGCGATAAGTATGGGTCGTTTTAAAAAAAAGTTAAACCGAATCAATTTGCCTGTTATTGAAATGGACTATCCTTATCTACGGGAATTTAATGATGATTTTTTTGACCTAGTTAAAGATGATTTTAACACTTGGTGTGACGGGGATTTTAATCTGCAAAGTCTGGTTTTATGTGATTTTGCTGTAGAGGAGTCTTTGTCATTTTTTATTGGTGGCGCTTTTTCTTCCTTTGTTGGTGTAAATAAAAATAAAACTACCTATGTGGTAAATTCCTTGGATATTTATACGACCTTTGAAGAAGCCGTTATGCATAATAAATTTCCTGCTAATTATAGTGATCAGGTTATTTGTCATGCCACCATAGACAGGGTTTCTGACAGTCACTTTATTCTTATTAATAATGAATTTTAACCGACGGGATTAAACCGTTTTGAAAGGGAAATGGAAGGTGTGAAAAGTGTGATCAATATACCGCCAAATACCTAAGACATTTGGCGGCTGAGAGTTAATAATTCGTCACCCTGTGAGCAGAATAAGCCCTTAAAAGGTCACAGACGCTTCAATGATAAAGCCATCCCATTCTGCACCACCTTCGGCACCAAATAGCGCGGTACCACCACCGGAATATTGTTCTTCTTCCTGCTTAACATACTCTGCTTTAAAAAGGGTGTAATCGTTCATCCACCATCCGCCGCCTAGCTGGAAACGACTGGCTGTATTGTTGTCGCTAATGCCTTCACTCTCGTTGTCAGACTCGGCATAGCGGGCTGCCACGTACAAGTCTTCGTTTATCATGTAGCGACCTTCAATGGACCAGAACTGCATTTCTGCATCCTGTTCAATATAGTTAGTCTGGAACGTGCCTTGTCCATCTGCCCAGCTGTAATCGTCTTTTGCCGAGCCAAACAAGCCGTGCAGTAAAATGGTATCAGTTTTATATTGTACATCTGCTTGCCAGATAAACGCATCCACGCCTGGTACAATTAATGGATGAGTAACGCGGGCATTGGGGGCGGAACTGGCAAATTGATAGTTATCGCCATCACCGACGGCGATGAGGGAGCCTGCGGTTTTTCCGGCTACCGCTTCAACATCGTGGTTAGTCGAGAACATTCCCGCCCCGAAAGACAAGCCGCTACGCAAGTTATAGGTTCCCCGTAAACCAAAATTGTAGCCTCGTCCGTCGGTAAAATCGGCAAAGAAATCCGGTGTGGCCACCACTGCATCCCAGGTTAGCGTATCACCGTTACCTGTGTCGTGTACGCCATAAAACCATACTCCTTCCTCCGCGGTGATCATATCCACCAGGCTGTTACCCACAAAGGGATTACTTTGTACGGCAGCACCATCAGAATAGCGTATGAAATTTTGTGTGGTGGCAATGAGGTTTCCTACTCGCATGCCCATTTCATCGGAAAACTGAAATTGGATCCAGGCAAGATCCTGACTGACTGCCGCACTGCCGTTGTTCCAGTCATTCGGTTCTTCGGCCAGTTCTGCAAATACCGACACGCGTTGTGTAACCTGGGCATTAATATTGATGGCAAAACGGAGTCTGTGAAAGCCAGAATCCGCATTGGCATTGCCCGGATCCGCAGCGGCACCGTCTACCTCCATACCCGCTTGCCAGCTTTGCATTACTGCACCCGAAAGTTGAATTCGACTTTCTTCTTGGGCAATAGATGTGGGTGAAAAATAAATTATTGCTAGGCTGGAAGTGGCCAAATAGAGTTTGTTTAGTTTCATTTTTATGTGTCCCCTTAATGGAAATAGCAGAGTTATCCAAATAAGGGATGGCAAACTATATGCCATGTTAAATTTATTTTTTATTGTTTTGTTACTTGTTAATTATTAACGTTTTTTTCGTTCATTTATTGTTTTTATTTTAATTTGTTTTTGATACTAGTGTTGCAGGTGGTTGCAACAGTTTGCGACACTTGATGTTATATTTTTTGCTAAAATAAAATACCCGCTATAAATATAGAATTCATGACGGGTATTTTTAAGTGTGAATCTATCTTTTCAGGAGTTTTTTAATAAACATCGTTGGGTTGAACAATATTAAATTTCTTCATTTTTCTATATACTGTTGAGCGGCATATATTAAGTTCTTCCGAGACCATGGTGATATTCCAACGGTGTTTCTTGAGTGTTTCTAGCAATAACTGGCCTTCTTGTGAGCCTGCGTATTTCGATAACGGGTTTGTTTCGCTTTTTGCTTCTTCAGGGTGTGATTGTGGCTTTGTATCACTGGGCTGCATGGATGTATTTTCAAGAATGTCATCCGGTAAACACTCTACGTTAATTTCATTGTTTTCACTTACTGCAGCGGCGTATTTGAGCACACTAATCAGTTGGCGAATGTTACCCGGCCATGGATACAGGTTCATGATGTCCAGCACCTGCGGGGTCACGGTATAATCGCCTTCGTGGCTTAATTCTCGCTGGATCACACCGGCGATAATGCTTTCTTTGTCGCTACGTTCTCTTAACGCTGGCAGTTTTACTGGCATACCGTTTAAGCGATAGTAAAAATCTTCCCGAAATGCTTTTTCCTCAATCCGTAGTTTAAGGTTTTGGTGGGTCGCTGAGATGATTTGTAAATCAAGCGCAATGGGTTCACTGGAGCCTAGAGGCATGCTTTCTCGCTCTGCTAACACCCGCAATAGCCGTGTTTGTAACTGCACCGGCATATCACCAATCTCATCAAGAAATAAGGTACCGCCATTGGCCAGTTCCAATTTACCAGTCATGCCTTTTTTGTTTGCGCCGGTAAAGGTGCCGCTACGATAGCCGAATAACTCACTTTCTATGAGTGTTTCGGGGATGGCCGCACAGTTTAAAGCAACGAATGGGCCACTAGCGCGGTTACTGGCCTGATGGATGGCTCTGGCAAAGGCTTCTTTGCCTGTGCCCGTTTCGCCGGTAATCAGAATGGGAATATCCTTGTTTATTACCTGCAAAATTTGCCGCACAATTTTTTGCATTCTGGGGTCATCGCCGCTGAGTTCCTCGAGCGAAGGATGTTTGCCCATGTTCATCTTATTGGGCTTAGCTGACGAAGTGGCAGGGCGAACGCTTTTATTTAGCGCAATTGTTTTGTGACCAGGTACCCGTAAGGCCAGTTCAATTTCTTCTAACAACAAGGGAGAATAGAGTTTAATGACGTTACTGCCGCCGTTGGTTTTAGTCAGTAACTCGTCGATGGAAATGCCAATAATGTCTTCCAGTTTACTGCCGGGTAGTGATTGATTAGCCGGTAACAGGGAACTGTATTCAAAAAAGGATGAGCGATTAGCGCCAATCACCACGCCCCGTTCATTCACCGCCAGCAGTTGCTCTTGAGCAAGATCGAAAAAGCTTTCCGCCGGTCGTACATTGAGGGTGATCTGATTTCGGTAAGTCTTTCTAAAATAGCTATTTTCGATCATTCTGCCGTACATCATCACCATCTGCAGGGTTAAAAACTGATGATCTTTGGCTTTATCTGCACCGATACAGGATGCGTTAAGGCAGCCCCGTAATTCCCCCATCGGATCAAAGATGGGTGTCACAGAGCAGCTCAGTTGCTTGTGACTCGGGTAAAAATGTTCTTCCTGATGCACAATTAACGATTCTTTTTCTACTAAACAGGTGCCGATGCCATTGGTGCCTACTAGGTTTTCGGCCCATCGGGCGCCAATGAGCAAGCCCGACTCTTTACTCCGGTTTCTTTCTCTTTGGGGAAGGTTTGTGGCTAACGTCAGTCCGGTTTCGTCAGTGAGAACCACAGAATAACCGGCGTCGCCAATACGTTTTGATAGGCCGGTAAGTCCTTGGCGTGCAATGTTGAGGTAGTCTTCTTGTTGTTGCAATTGTTGGCGCATTTCCGATGATGACAAAACTTCTATTTCGCCTTTTGTATTAGGATCTAAGCCATATTTAAGTAGGCTTCTTTCCCATGAACGGGCGATGCAATCGGAAGGTTGAATGTTGCGGTGCCTGAATTCAGAAGACATGAATGATTGTGCGCCGTAACTGTCCAAAGAGCCCGAAGTTTGATTCATCATAGTGTTACTCCGTTATCATTATAATTGGGGTATTTACAGCTAAAAGTGGCAGTCTGTAATTCTGAACAGATTTTGACCACCATAGCAGATTAACGTTTTAATGCAATTTTTGTAACAATTATGCAAAGACCAACCAAAAAGAGCTTCATAGGGGGGGAAAGCGCTCCTTGTTATCCCTAAGTGTTTCTCAATTTAGAATAAAAATTACTGAATATGAGTAACTTACAATCCCTTGTTCGTCACACCAAAATCATTGAGCGCCCCACGCCAATATGTTTTTCCATAATTCCCCCATTTGAATGAGGAAAAACCACCGTAAATGCGTGCATCAAACGTGTCTTATTGTCGCAATTGCCTTGCGACACTTGTTTCGTATCTCACACCGCGCCAAGAACACCTCAAATCATCATGACCATTCCATTTAACAAAAAACATTAAAAATCAGCTGGATAGAAATATTTTTCAATTTAAATGTTATTGGCATGTTAATTGTTTTTCAGTCTGAGTCTGTAACAAACGACTCTCAGAGGCACACAATGAAAAAAAACAGTATTCCAAAATTAAATTACTTAAGTTGCTGTATCGGGATCGCAACGCTAATGACGGGGTCATTAGCAACCGCTGCGGGACTAACCAAATTAACAAAAGAAATTGAAGGCTACACACCGGTAACGCAAAAGCGTTTGAATGAAGCCAACCCCAAAGACTGGTTGCTACCTAAGGGGAATTACGAAGGCTGGATGTTCAGTAAGCTGAACGAAATTAACAAGAAAAATGTGAAGAAACTTACGCCGGTTTGGACCTATTCCACCAACGTGGATTCCGGTCATGAAGCCCCGGCATTGGTGAATGACGGTGTGATGTTTGTGGCCACGCCTTACAACCATGTGATTGCCCTTGATGCAAAAACCGGTCAGGTATTTTGGCGCTACAAACACGATAACCCTTACGACCTTTCGGTGATGCACAATACCAGTCGTGGCGTTGCGTTGTGGGAAGACAAAGTTTATGTGGCGGGGTTGGATGGCACCTTAAATGCCCTTGATGCAAAAACCGGTGAAAGGATTTGTCAGGCAGAAGTGGGAGACTGGAGCACTGGCGCTTATATCACCTCTGCACCCACGGCGGTGAAAGGTAAAATTCTGGTGGGCCCTTCCGGTGGGGAATATGGCGTGCGCGGTTTCCTTGAAGCCATGGATGCCGATACCTGTAAACAAGCATGGCGTACTTACAGTGTTCCAGGTCCTGGCGAGCCCGGTCATGAAACATGGAAAAAAGAAGGAAAACGGCCTGACGCTTGGAAGTATGGTGGCGGCAGTATGTGGATGCCAGGCAACTATGATCCCCAAGCCGATGT
Organism: Alteromonas sp. 14N.309.X.WAT.G.H12; assembly: GCF_036697315.1. Classification (NCBI taxonomy): domain Bacteria; kingdom Pseudomonadati; phylum Pseudomonadota; class Gammaproteobacteria; order Alteromonadales; family Alteromonadaceae; genus Alteromonas; species Alteromonas sp. 14N.309.X.WAT.G.H12. The sequence goes on along the minus strand of NZ_JBAHZB010000027.1, from coordinate 25,261 downwards.
GCTTTACTGGGGGGTAGGTAATGGCTCGCCTTGGTTAGGTGATCAACGCCCAGGGGATAACCTTTATGTGGCGTCATCCATCGCTATGGATCCTGACAACGGGGATATTCTGGGTCATTACCAATATCACTTTAATGATTCCTGGGATTGGGCGGCTATGAATGCGCCTATGTTGGTGAATTTCAAGAAAGATGGCAAAACCGTCAAAGGGCTGGTCTCGCCCCAACGTAATGGTTACATGTATTGGCTAGAGCGGAGTGACAAAGGCGAAATCAATTATGTTGAAGGCAAGCCTTTTGTGAAAAACAACGCCTTTAAATACCTCGATAAAAAAACCGGTCGTCCTACCTACGATTATGATCACGTACCGGTAACTGGTAAGCGTGTGGATTATTGTCCCAGTTTATGGGGGGGTAAAAACTGGCCTTACGAATCTTATAACCCGCAAACAGGCATGGTTTACGTGCCTGCAAACGACAACGTCTGTAACTCTTTCTTAGGTAAATTCCAGGATGATGTTGAGCCTGCCTCCGGTCAGTTCTGGGCAGGCATCGATATTCCCGACCTTGATGTCTATGTTGATGATCCAAATAAAGGTGTCGGCCAGCTTCAGGCCTGGAATATCAATACCCGGGAAAAAGTCTGGCAGCATGATTACGGAAAAACCATGAACTGGGGACCGGTACTTTCCACCGCAGGTGGACTGGTGTTCAGCGCTGGAACAAACGACCGTATGTTGCGGGCATTTGACGAGAAAACCGGTGAAGTGCTGTGGGAGTTTCCACTTAATTCCACCGCCATCGCGCCACCTATCAGCTACGAAGTGGATGGTAAGCAGTACATTGCTATTACCGCCGGTTACGGCGTGGATGCACAGTGGACGAACAGTGTGCTAGCGGCGAAAGATAAATCCGGCGAGTGGATTTCAGATGTGCCGGAAGGCGGTGTGATCTGGGTATTTGCCCTTTCAGACTAGCGTTGTGTATGCAGATGAAAGCAGGGGCTTCCCCTGCTTTCTTTCTCAAGGTTTGTAGTGGTTAAGTTTGAGTGTTTAGAGGTTTACCTATGAGTCATCATGCATCAAATAAAAGAGCGCGAAAGAGCAATGACATGTCATGTCAGTGTCAGGCGGCGTCATACAAGGGGCCAGAGGATCACTTTCGTCGGGATATGCTCAAATATATGAGTCTCGCCATTCCTGTGGCCAACCTTGCTTTAGCGGGCAGTGCCTCAGGCGCGATAAATAAGCCAGAACGGCTTCCTCCCCAAGTCGGCGATAGGTTGACGTATTTTAGTAAGAAAAAACGGGGGCAAGTTATCAAGATTTCAGATTTAAGCGAGCTTGATAAACAGCAGTTGATCTTGCCTTTCGATGTACAAAATGAAGTGGTACGGGATGGTTCTCGTTACAACCAGATCCTGTTGCAAAAATTACCCGAAGGCGCGTTGTCGGAAGAAACAAAAGCGATGTCAGCAAAAGGAATTGTCGCCTATTCGGCCATATGCCCCCATGCTGGCTGCCCCGTCACAGGCTGGGTCACTGACGATGAACACTATATGTGTCCATGTCACCAGTCTGTTTTTAATCCGAAAAATAGCGGCGTTGTGATGGCGGGACCGGCACCGCGAAATTTACCCGCACTGCCGCTAACCCTTGAGGGTGATGAGATTGTCGTCGCAGGATCATTCAACACCTGGATTGGCTTCGGTAAACCCCCTAGATAAAGAGGTATGACAACAATGTTTAGTAAACAGAAAACCACACTTTGCTTACCCGCAATTATTTTGGCGCTGGTGAGTACTTCGAGTTGGGGTGCGGCCAAGCCCATTACTGGCGTAAGTTGTCAGGGCGGCTTTTTTATTCGCACACCGGATAAACACATTCACTGGATCAACGATGAAAAGGGCGAACCTGTGCGGGTGTATGAAGATAAAGATGAAATTTACGCCATGGCCGAATGCGGCACGGGTGTCATTACTGTGTTTGAGAAAAAGGCCCAGGATAAACACGAGTATGCGGCCTATTACAGCCCCAATTGCCAGCATATTGGCAGCGAAGAAGGGGAAACCTTAAACCTTTACAAAGGTGAGGTGAAAATCAACCGCATCAGACCCAGTGCCGATGGGGTGGAAATTCGTCTGGTGAACAATCAAATACTGCGCGGCGCAAGTTGCAGCGCCTTACATCAGCAGTAGGAGAGCGCTGTGGTAAAACGTCAGTTTTTTCCATGGTTTGGGGCGCTATTAGGGCTTTCTGCGTTCTTTGGGCAGGCGGCAATCAGCCAGCAAGAAGAGCAGGCCTTACAGCAGTTAATCCAATCACTGAGTAAAACCTACGATTTTACCATTGCGGTAAACACGCCCTCCAAGCAGTCGCCAATGTATGCGTTGGGCATGGAGTTGTTTTTTAGTAAATCCCTTAGCGGGAATCAGGACGTTGCGTGTGCCAGCTGCCATCATCCCTATTTAGCCGGTGGTGATGGGCTGAGTTTGCCAGTGGGTGAAGCGCCCTACGATGATAATGTGGTGGGGCTGGGGCGCTGGCACAACTGGCAAGCTTCTCATGATCCCAAAGCGAATGGCGCGCCCAATGTCGCTCGACACTCACAAACCACTTTTAACGCCTCCTTGTATAACCGTTCCATGTTTTACGACGGGCGCATTTTTGTGCTTGATCGGGACTTACAAAACCATGGGAAAAATCAGGCCCACAGAACCCCGGACAGTCATTTGTGGCAAGGCGATATGTCTGCCGGGCAGGATTTACTGGCTACGCAGGTGAGGTTTCCCGTGGTTTCTACCGATGAAATGCGGGGGCATTCATTTGCTGCTGAAAGCACCAATGAGGGAGTACGGGACGCCCTTATAAATCGGCTAAAACAAGACGACAGGGAACAGGGGTGGCTAGATTTATTTCGGCGTGGGTTTAACGCACCCAATGCCACAAGTGATACGCTCATCACCTTCGATAATATTGAAGCGGCCATTTCCTACTATCAATCAACGCAGATATTTATTGATAACCCTTGGTTTGATTATTTACAGGGAAATCATCATGCCCTGACGGTGGCGCAAAAACGGGGGGCGTTGTTGTTTTTCCAAGAGGCCGATAAGGGGGGCGCGGGCTGTATTAGCTGTCATACACCGCCGACCTTTACCGATGAAAAATATCACAATTTAGCCATCCCTCAGTTTGGACGGGGTAAACAGCCCGATGGTGAGGATTTTGGTCGTCGTGGGGTAACGCAACAAGACGGCGATCGCTATGGTTTTCGTACGCCGTCTTTGCTCAATGTTGCCGAAACTGCGCCTTATACCCATACCGGGGCATTTTATGATTTAGCGTCGGTGATCAAACACCATCTTGATCCCGCCGCATCCATAGAAAATTATGATTTTACCTTTTCGGACAACCCACAATTAACGTACGTGGCCGATTTACTATCGAATAGTCGTTCCTTGACTCAAGGGGCGCTGGTGCACCTAGGTTTAGAGCAGAAAAATCATACCAGTTCATTGCCTCAAGGGGTGACCCTCAGTGAATCACAAATTAATGATTTAATTGCATTTTTGTACAGTTTGACGGACCCCTGCGTGACTAACAAAGCGTGTTTGTCTCAGTGGATCCCGGCGCCGACGGTGCCTGCTCCCGATGGGCATCGTTTGGTTGCCCAATTTCCCGGTCCATCGGGCCCACCGCAGCCGGTGGCCGACGCTTTGGCGCTGGAGACCTTGGCTGTGCAGAACCTTTCACATGAGGGTGTAGACGGGCCCATAATCGACTCACAACTTATGACAGATACCGCTTTTGGCTGTGCCAGTGGTGTGGATGAAACCGATGAAACACTAAACACGAAGGGTTTCACGGACGCTGCCCGCGAAGGGTTTGAGGAAGTCGCGCTAAACGCCGGGCTTACCCATCGGCACCATATCAGTTGGCAGCAGTATTCATTGTCCTCGGCACAACGGCTTATTTTTAGTGGCGGCGTGGCCGGGGGCGATGTAAATGGCGATTGTTGGCCTGATATTTTTTATGTCACCGGCGATGGCAAATCTGACGTGTTGTATCGCAATGATCGCAATAGCCGTTTTACCGATATCAGCAAAGCGTGGGGGATCACCGGTAAAGAGCTTAGCAATGGTGTGGCCATGGTGGATATCGACGGTGACGGTGATCTGGATATTATGACCTCTAATTTGTTGCATGACGCTCTACCTTCGTTGGCAGGGCAGCAGAATGCGAGTGATCCCCAAACACCAACCTTATATCTCAATCAAAATAATGGGGGGGTTGTGGTTAGCGACGACATCGGACTAGACGTGCAGTTCACCAGTTGGTCTTTTGCTTTTGCCGATCACGACAAAGATGGGGATATTGATATTCTAACCAACCATTGGCGGGGTCCGGGACTCGGTGGCGAGCAACCCAATCATCTGTGGGAAAACACCAGCACCGACGAGACACTTCATTTTACTGCCAGCGATGGGACTGCAGGATTGATTAACCTTATTGGTGGTGCCGATTTCACTTTTACCAGTAATTTTTCCGATATTAATAACGACGGTTGGTTAGATCTGTTATTTGCGGCCGATTTTGAAACCAGTCAGGTATACCAGAGTTTACACAACGGCCAATTTAAGAAAGTTACGAATGACCATGAAATAACGGATAAAAATGGTATGGGCGCGGCGATAGCCGATTACGATAACGATGGTTATCTTGATTGGTTTGTTACCAGTATTTGGGATCCAAACGGAAAGCCAGAGGGTAGCTGGGGGACCACGGGAAATCGCCTGTATCGAAACAATAAGGGGCAATTAACCGATGTGTCTGCACACGCCGGTATCGAAAATGGTTTGTGGGCATGGGGCGCCTGTTTTGCCGACTTTAACAATGACGGCTGGCTGGATCTGTTTCACGTCAACGGGTTTGATTTACCCCTGCCTTTAAGCAAGCAATTTGGTCATCCGTTAGCATACCGAAAACTTAAGCAATCCGTGGCGGAGTTTGAACGCAGTCGCAGTCGATTGTTTATCTCAAATCAGGACGGCACATTTAGCGAACAAGGAAAAGCGTGGGGCATTAACGACACGCTGTCCGGACGGGGTGTGGTATGCATGGATTATGATCGGGACGGTGACGTAGATATTTTGGTGAGCAATCATCAGGACAAGCCTTTGCTGTATCGCAATCGGCATAACGACGCCGAGGGCGATAATTTTCTCTCCATTACCTTACGAACCGATGGCAAAAACAGTCGGGCGCTCGGGGCGAAAGTGTACGTCACCACCGGTGATATTACCCAACTGCAGGAAGTTCATGGTGGTGGCAGCTTTTTATCCAGTGCACCATCGACGTTGCATTTTGGTCTTGGCAGTGCCACCGTTGCCGACAAAATAGTAGTGAAATGGCCTGACAATGCCGGCAGTATCAGCGAGTTTTCCCATGTAAAAGGAAATCAATTTTTATACATCAAACCCATGCCAGGGGTCAGTTATGACGGTGAATTAGATCACGGGCAACACCCTGAGCCAATTAAAAGTGAGTACTAGGGCATGGGATCAACTCGAGGCCCTTAACGGGTACAAGGTATGCCCAGATTGGGAGATATTAATTCATTGAATTCTGACCATGTCAGGAACAGTGGTTGAACATCGTAAACTTTAATCGTAGAAATAGACTATTTATTTACATTCCTGACATTGAGGCGTTATTCATGAGAACTTGTGGTCCTGTTTTTTGTTCCAACGTTATGGCATTGCCTTTTAGTTTGAGCCTAGCGGCCATGGCTGGCGCGGCCGAAATGAATGAAACGGGCCAGTCGGCGGTGGAAATTGTGGAAGTCACCTCTGCCCGTTTGGCCCGTGAACTGTATGAGACGCCTGCGGCCATGTCAGTGGTAAATGGTGACGATGAAATCCAATTACAAGAAGGCCTGCAACTGGATGAAGCGTTGCAATTTGTACCTGGGGTGTATTTTCAAAACCGCTATAATTTTGCCCAAAATCTGCGTATTTCCATTCGTGGGTTTGGTTCCCGGGCGGCCTTTGGTGTGCGAGGTTTGCAACTGCAAGTCGATGGTATTCCCTACACTTTACCCGATGGGCAAACCCAGGTTGACGGCATCGATATGAATACCGTTGATACCCTACAGGTGATGCGAGGGGCGGCGTCGGTGCAGTACGGAAACGGTGCCGGTGGCGCCATAGCCATTAGCACCCAATCCGGTGAGATCTTATCAGGTTATCGGTTGAATCTGGATGCGGGCAGTGATGATTTTTATAAAGTTAACCTGCAAGCCGGAGGCAGCACAGAATCAGCCAGTGGGTTTGTGAGTGTCAGTCACTTGGATTTTAACGGTGATCGGCAGCAAAGTGCGGTAGAGAAAAGTACGCTGATGGGCAAATTCAGCTATCGCTTTGACGATGAGCGCAGTGTGACTTTAGTGGCATCCTTAATGGATATGCCTACCTCGGAAGATCCCGGCGGTTTAACCGCCGCTCAGGTGGCTGAAGATAGAAAGCAGGCTTCGTATATGGCCAAGTTACTCGATGCCGGCCAGCAGGTGGATCAACAAACCTTTGGTGTGGTGTATCAGGATACGGGGATCACCAACGGTTACTGGTCAGCCAATACCTTTGTGTCTTGGCGAGACTTCACCCAGCAATTACCTTTCCCCGGTAGCAGTTTGATTCAATACGACCGGATCTTTTTTGGGGGAGGGGTGCAGATAAGCCAGGACTGGCAGTCTGACAATATTCCCCTTCGTTATACCGCAGGCACTGAATTTCGCCGTCAGCAAGATGATCGTGAACGTTTTAGTGTCTCGACTGCCAATCTAATTACCGGCCAAACTGCCGATGAACAGCAGACAGCTGATTCTGCCAGCGTCTTTGTGATTGCCGACTGGATTGCCACCGATGCGCTGATTATTTCCTTGGGCGGTCGTTATGATTCACTGAAAATGACCATCGACGATATCCTCGGGTTAAGCGATGTAGGTTCTGGTGAACGTAAATATAATCAATTTAATGGCAGTGTAGGACTGAGTTACCGTTTCAGCCCGCAACAACAGGGCTACATCAACATTGCCACCGCTTATGAATCGCCCACATTTACCGAATTTGCCAACCCCACAGGAACGGGCTTTAACTCTGATCTCTCACCGCAAGATACGGTTAGCCGAGAACTGGGTTTACGGGGGTGGTTTTCTTCGCTCAGTTACGATGTCGCGCTGTTTTCTGTGTCCGTAACCGATGAGTTAATTGCCTATGAAATTGATGGCCGCACATTTTATGAAAATGCGGGGGCTACCGACAGGTATGGGTTAGAAGCAGCAGCGCAGTGGCAGATAAATGAACAATGGCAATGGCGTAGCGCATTAACATTGGCAAATTATGAATTTGATGAGTTTGTTTC
>NZ_JBAHZB010000027.1:10615-17831 GCF_036697315.1 Alteromonas sp. 14N.309.X.WAT.G.H12 | reverse complement strand
TGCCAGGGTTGCCCCAAACCCAGTGGGTGAATCAGCTTAACTGGCACAGTGATGATTGGCGTATGGAGCTGGAAGGTACCTACAACGGCAGTGTCTATGCCGAGAACAGTAACACCACCAAGGTAGACAGCTATTGGCTGGTCAATGGCCGGGTGGGATACCAGTTATCTACGGGGGTTGCTCTGCAAGTGGGCGTGCGCAATGTGTTTGATAAAGCGTATTTTGCCAATGTACGCATCAATGCCAATTCAGATCGGGCGGTGGAAGATCGCGGTTATTTTGAACCTGCACCAGGACGCAACTATTACATAGGGTTAAAAGCCGACTTTTAATCCCGGGGGACAACCGTGGTAGTATGACGGGATATTCGTCATAGAAGTTGTATTCCATGTTATACCATCTGGCCGGTGTTATCAGTTCCGTACTCTTTGTGCTTACGTGGTATGGCTTGTGGCGTCAAATCGGGGGCATTCGTCAACGACGTCGTGACGGCTTAGTGGCAACGCAAAGTTTGTCGTTAAACCAGTTCGGCTCAAGCTACTTTGCGTTTTATGCCAATTTTATTTTTGGCATTGCCGTTGAGCCCTTTAATCATTATCTGGTTTGGACCCGCTGCGGGGCGCTGTTGCTAACCCTCGTTATCCTGTGGCAAATTTGGCAGACTCGTAAAACCCCCTTTACCGGTTTTGTGACCTTGCTTGCTACGCTGGCCCTTTGCGCGGGGTTTATCTCCATACCGTTTCGTCCATATCCGGCTATCGCGCAAATTGGCGCCAATGCATTAATGTTGGTTGTTACCCTAATCTTGATTCAGGGCACATTACATCAATTGCTCACCTTACGCCGTCATCGGCAGGTGGGCGCATTGTCGTTTTCCTTGTTTAGAAGCATTTTAATTAAAGATGTCAGCACCTTATTGTTTGGGTTAACTATGCCTATTGCTCAGGCCTGGCCCTTGCTGGTATTAAATGGTGCCAGTGTATTGATGCGGGGTAGTTTGTTGCTGCAAATGGAATATATAAAACGGCATCCAGAATAAAAACACAGGGTGTGCATAAGGGGCACACCCTGTTGGTGAGACTAGCCGCAACAAGAACAGTTGCGCTGGGTTTTTTCCATTTTCCCAATACCTGGGTTAAAGGTGTTGGTCGGATCTAACTGGCGGTAGAAGTTTCTCAGGCCGTCTTCGGCTTCATACAAATGTCCCACGTTATGTTCCGCTGGGTATTTGGCCCCTCTGGAATCCAGTAACGCGAGCATATCTTTTTTCACCGCTTTGGCATTCGCCCCTTTTTTCAGCACATAGTCTTGATGGAAAACATGGCAGAAAAAGTGTCCGTAATAGAGTTTTTTCTCGATTTTATCGGCGATGTGCGGGGGCAATTCTTCTTCCCAGTGCATTTCGTTTCGACGCAGGGCAATATCCAGGGCCAGAATGTCACCTACTTCTTTTTCATGCAGCAATTGATAACGAATGGCAGCACCGGCGGCGGCAAAGCGATGTAAAAACGCGGCACTGGTTTCTTCGGCATTACACTCAAAATAACCGCCGGCCTGGGGGTTTTGAGAGAAGTACTCGGCTAAATAGGCTTTTGCTTCCGCTATGCCGCTATCACTCATTTTCAGGATCAGGTGGTGCTCGTATTTTTCCCGATATTCCATCATTTTATCAGGTAAATGAGAGGGGAAGAGCTTGGCCGCCCCTTGCATTACCCGGTCAGTCAGGTAATGGGGTACGAAACTGAGTTTGTTGAGTACCGCATCGATACGCCCTTTGGTGGCAAACATTTTAGGTAGTCTGTCGGTACCTAAATGTTTTACGGCCAAAAAAGTATCCTTGCCGTAATCTTTGGCAATATCAAAAATTTCCCGATGAAGGTATTCACCAACTTCGGGCATATTCTCAAATTTGCTAAGAATGTGACGACGCAGGTCGGTTAGGGTATCTGGATTATTGGTACCGATATAAAAGGTTTGCTCCTGTTTCGCCACCGGATAGGTATCGAGTCTGACGGCAAATACCGCGATCTTACCAGCACAACCACTGGATTCGAAAAGCCGGGATGTATCGGCGTTGTAGCGGCTGGGCGTATCGGCATCGACATCGCGCAGTAAATCCTGATAATCGGTAGCGCTGGCCTTTCCCTGGGTTTCAATGTTGTCGCCTTTGAAATTTTGGTTTTCCAGATTGCTGAGGATTTCTTCTGGTGTTTCACCTAGATCCAGCTCCAAGTGATTCACCAGATGCAACTCGCCATTTTCATCGACCCGGGCAAATAAGGACAACTCGGTGTACGCTGGGCCCCGTTTTACCAAAGCACCACCGGAGTTATTGGCGATACCGCCCACAATGGATGCCCCTAAGCAGGAAGAACCAATCACAGAATGGGGAGCGCGGTTCAGAGGTGCGAGGGTTTTTTCCAGTTGATACAAGGTGGCACCGGGAAAGCTAATCACTTGTTCGCCCTGACCTAGTACCAATAATTTATTCATTGCCAGAGTGTTAATGACCACCACCTCACGATCGTAGTCGTCGCCAGACGGGGTGGAGCCTTCGGTGAGACCGGTTTTGGCGGCCTGCATAATAATAATGCAATTGTTATCCACACATACTTGCAATACGCGCCATAACTGCACAAGGCTTTGGGGAAAAACCACCGCCAGTGCGCTGCCCTGTCCCGATCGCCAGCCGGAGCGATAGTGCTCAGTTTGTCTTTCACCGGTGGTTACGTGGCGTTCACTAAGCACGCCGATAAGTTGATTAATAACAGGATGTTGAGACATTACTTACTCCTCAGCCCCGTTAACAAACGAGGCAGGCAAATACCAAAGAGGCTCCGGCGAAGCGGAGCACGAACATTGTGATTTCATTAGGCCAGAGGGCCTGTTAGATTGAGTCCATATAGCGCCAACATGACCAGCCCTCCCGCGACCGCAACGTAGTAGAGTGTTGGCAGTATGGTTTTACGAAGGGTGGCTCCTTCCTGGCCCAGTAGTCCTACCGTGGCACTGGCCGCTACGACATTGTGTATGGCGATCATATTGCCTGCCGCTGCACCGACGGCTTGCGCCGCGACAATGATTGCCGGAGATAATTGCAGGTTCATGGCCACTTCATACTGGAATTGACTGAACATCATGTTTGAAATGGTGTTCGATCCTGCAATAAAAGCACCGAGTGCGCCGATGGTGGGGCTAATAAGGGGGAAGGCGTTGCCAAACACGCTGGCAAAAAGTTGTGCGCTGGCCATAGGCATACTGACGATATCCGACATATTTACCCCAGAATTGATAAATATTCTTACCATGGGAATGGTAAACATCAGCACAAAACCGGCACCAATGATGGTTCTAGACGATTCACCGAAGGCGGTGGAGAAAGCACGTCGTCTGCTACCCGAACGGCATTGCAATAATATTGCCGCCAATGCCCCTAACATTAATAAACCACCGGGCAAATACAGCGGTGCAATGCTAGCGCTGATCCCACTTTGTTGCAGAATATCGGTAAAGCCCACATTGATATCCGCCACGAAACTTTTGATGGTGGGAAAGACTCGAGTAATGACCAATAATGCGGCGACAACAAGGTAAGGCAGCCAAGCTTTAACCTGTGACATGGTTTTACCGCCCATCACATCTTCGGCTTTAATTTCTATTTTACCTGACCAGTCAATGGGCCAGGTGCTTTTATCCTCAAAATCCCAGGTTGTTTTGGGGAGTAAAAAGCCCCGTTTGGCGGCAAAGATCACAACAAACAGACTGCATAACCCACCAATCAGTGCGGGAAATTCAGGCCCAAGAAAAATACCGGTAAGGGCATAAGGAAGGGTAAAGGTAATACCGGCAAATATGGCAAAGGGCGCAGCGGCGAAACCTTCTTTCCAGCTTCGGTTTTTGCCAAAGAAACGGGTCATCATGATGATCATAAACAGCGGCATAAAGGTACCGACAATGCCATGGATAATGGCCACTTCAGAGGTAATGAGCTGGATAAACTGTTCCCATGCCCAACCGTTTTCCTGCAGTTTCGTGCTTATTGAGGCATGATCCAGTCCGTTGCTAACGCCAATGACAATGGGCGTACCCACCGCGCCAAAAGAGACCGGTGTACTTTGGATCATCATACCAATCATCACTGCCGCCATAGCCGGAAAGCCAATGGCCACCATAAGCGGTGCAGCGATAGCTGCTGGTGTGCCGAAGCCTGAGGCCCCTTCTAAAAAGGTACCGAAACACCAAGCAATGATGATGGCCTGTACGCGGCGGTCAGGGGAAATGGTGGCAAAGCCTTGGCGAATAGATTGTATTGCGCCCGTGAATTTAAGGGTGTTGAGTAAAAAGATGGCCCCAAACACTATCCACATTACAGAAACCGTAACAACCAGCCCCTGAAGAATGGAGGCCAGCACCCGTGTGCCTGTCATATCCCAGACAAATAAAGCCAGCAAGATGGTCAACCCGAGAACTGCTGGCATGGCTTTTTTCGCTGGCCATTGGAGGCCCAGTAATAGTATGGCAGATAACCCTATAGGCGCGAGCGCCAGCAAACCAAGGGCGAGTTCACTCATCTTGCATCTCCTGAGTTTATACGGATGAAGGATGCTTATATAAGCATAGTTGTCGATGTTAAATGGGAGTTAAAAACTTGTAGTGAACTCTACAATTGATCAGAACATTAATATACACCTATTTGTGATATGATTATTTCCTTTTTTGATGTAATCACAGTCGAGTTATTACAAATGGTTAAGGCCGATGACATACTGTTATTCGTTTGGGTTGTAGAAGAAGGCACCTTTTCAAAGGTCGCGGCGAAGTACGATATTACCCTGTCAGTGGTGAGCAAACGCATTACCCGGCTTGAAAAAGCCCTGAATGTTCAATTGCTGTATCGAACCACCAGAAAACTGAGCCTCACCGATGCCGGACAAGCCCTGTATAGCAAAGCGAAGGTCGCTGAGGAGGCATTGCAAAGTGCCAAAAATGCGGTGTCCGGCTATGGCAGCGATATTAAAGGTAAAATAAAAATCACCATGCCAGTGGTTACGGCAAATTTAGTGCTTAACCGGGCGTTGAGTGATTTTTGTCGTCTATACCCCGGTGTTGAGGTCGAGTTGTCGGTGAGCAATCGGGTGGTGGATCTGCTGGATGAAGGTTTTGATTTGGCCATAAGAACCGCCCACCTTGAGGATTCTTCTTTAATTGCCCGACGCCTTATCGACTCTCATTGGGTGGTGTGCGCCAGCCCGGAATATATTGCAGAAAAGGGCCGACCTGAACATCCTAACGAAGTGGCCAGCCACCATTGCCTGATATACAAATACGAAGGCACCGGCCCTGACAACTGGCCATTTCATATAGAGGGTGAAGCCATAAAAGTTCAGGTACATGGTCGCTTTCATACCAATACCCTTAATTCACTAAAAGAAGCGGCGTTAACTGGCTTCGGTATTGCGTATTTACCCAAAGCACTGGTTTATGAAGATTTGCAGAAAGGCACTTTGGTCCCCTTACTCACCCCTTTTATCGCCAAAAAACTTGGGATTTATGCGGTCTACCCAAAAACCCGGCAGCCCGATAAAAAGCTTAATTTGCTGGTGGAGTATTTACGCACCAGACTGCACAACAAACAGGATTACTTTTGTTGAGTTTTGCGTTTACGAAAAGGGAAGAAGCAGGCTCACCGGTGTGTTTAAACAGGGTGAGCCCTACAATGAACTAGAAAAGGAATTGGGCAGAGAACTGAAGATAATTGGAGTCGATGGCATCGATACCTTTATCTTTTATTGCATAGTTGCCGACTTCCACACCCACATTGAGGTGATCGGTTAACGAATCCATTAAGTTTACCCCCCAATGGGCACGGCGAAGTTCGGTTACATCGGTTTCTGCGCCGCCGTAAAATGCGGTGGAGCGCAAGGTATCAGACCAAAAATGGCGGTAGGCCACGGTAAAGGCCGTGGTTTTTTCAACTACGGTTTCACCGGTAACGGGATCTTCCACGATATCGGTGGTCATAGCTGTAGCGGCATAACGACCGGGTTCACCGACGGTAAGCTGAAATCGAAAATCATCTTTGCCCACAGAATTAATAACACCACTTAGGTTCATTGATGTACTGAATTCATCGATGCCGCCTTGATCAATTTTACGTAACAAGCCACCTAAAGAAACAGAACCCCAATCGCCGCTATAGTTGTAACGGGCCACAAAATCTGGCGTGTCTTCATCAGGATCGGCTTCATCCCCGGTGAGGCCCAGTGCACTGGAAGGCTCGCCGGTGTCGCCGTCGCCCCAGGTTTCTGGGTTTTCTATGGCAAACTGCCAGTTTCCGGTGGTATATCTTACCTGTACAGCCCGAATAAAGACTTCACCCACATGTGGGCCACCAAAATCCAAGGTTTCAGGTATGGCCTTCAACGGCATGAAGGTACTCCAGTTCTGACCCACCATCCAGTTTTGATAGGAGATATACAGATGACGTAAACGCACGTTCGATGAGTTAGAAATCACTTCGTTGCCGCCACCACCGTAGAAGTCAATTTCAACAAAACCGGTGACGTCACCATGCTGGAGGGACATGTTAATACGGGATTCTTTAACGTTGAACCCCGTGTGAGAGGTTTCAGTGGCTTCACCGCCAGGAAAGTTACCTACCCAGTAATCCTGATAGGCAACGTCGCCATTAACATAGCGCACATCCACTTTGGCGTAACCGCCTAAAGATACCTTGGTGAGATCGTCACCTTCCCCCTGGCTATATAGTTCTATCGCCGAAGACAAAGGGGAGACAGTTAAGCTAAATAACGCTAAGCCAGCTTTGGCTGAGCTAGTGAGGTTTTTCATTGCAGGGTCCAAGTTTCGTTAACAAAAAGTTGAGGATGTAATTTACTCATTAACAGGACGGGAATATATGTGGTAAATGTGGAATGATTATTTCCAAAAATGAACAAATACCTTGCCAAATATGGATGAAGATGAGGAGATCAGGCAGACATTGAACGGCGTACCTTTGCCGGTGTGCCTGTGACCACAGCGTTGTCTGGAACATCATCAAGCACAAGGGCACCGGCACCGATAATGGCATTACAACCAATGCGGACGCCGGGTAAAATTACCGCATTGGCCCCAATCCATGCGGCATCACCAACGGTGATCTTGCCTGTTTTAACCGAGGATACGCCGTTAACCTTTAGCGGATACGTGGATACTA
>NZ_JBAHZB010000027.1:0-10578 GCF_036697315.1 Alteromonas sp. 14N.309.X.WAT.G.H12 | reverse complement strand
GGCATTGGGGCCAATAAAGACCCCTTCACCAATCTCAATGGAAGATTGGGCCAGCAAGGTGACATTGTGATTGGCAAACACAAAGCGTTTGAGGGTTACCGTACCGGTTCCGGCAATGAAAAATTCAGGTTCTACCCAGCACGGCGTGGTTAAACTCAGCAGGGATCTCAGCGCCTGTTGTTTTTGTTTGTGGGAACTTGTTGGCCCATTGACTTGGTCGAGGGCCTCCGTGTTGGCCACCAAATGAAAAAACGCCGTACGAAGCTGGGCAATATTGCCAGAAGAATAGGTGATAAATGACACTATTCGTTCCTTAGATAACAAAGTTGCTCTATTGTACGGTAAAGTGCACAAAAGGGTGAACGGTCTGTTTTCTTATCGTGCTTTTTTGTAAGCAGAAACATAATAATAAGAGATGTGCATTAAGGACGTTGAACATGAAAAATACACATACGGCTGCCAAAGAACAGCGCAATTTATATATAGGCTCGGCGCTGACGATTTTGTTTGCCTTGTTGATGGGGTCGTTAATTGTTTATTTGTACGAGTCCGAGCCTAACCTAAAAGGCCAAAGGCTCAAGGAATTCGGCGTCATGTTGGAAGACAGTGCGGTCAGTGCTCATTGGCAATGGGATGCGGAAAATCAGCCTCAGATGATCATGCTGGTGCACTATAACGATAAGGGATTGGAAGTGGATCGCCGACCTGTGCGCATGGCCTATGGTGGCTGGCCGAAAGTTGAGAACAATAGTGCAGGGTGTAAAAAACTCTGGCAGATGCTATTGAATCAACCGATGAAAGTGGATGGTTTTTTGGTACGTGGCGAGTACTTTGAAGGTGAATTGGTTGAGGATGAGCCGGTGAATGCCTATTGTCGTTATCGCTTAAGTGCCGGGGACTATTTTGACTACGCCATCTACACCGGGAAGGTCACATTCAGCGAGTAAGTTATTATTATGACTAACAAAGGTGATTAAGATATAACCAACGAGGTAGCGAATTTTACCATAATGGCGGCAAATGGAGTTTTGTCAGCATAGGTAGTGAATATGGTACAGCGAGGTTTTACCTTCATCGAACTGGTTATTGTTATCGTTATTTTGGGGTTACTGGCCGTTACCGCCGTGCCAGGGCTGATTGAAAAGCAAACCGGCACGCTGGCTTCAAATATACAACGGGTGGGCGCGTCCCTCGATAGCGGTATTCAACTGGTATACGCGAAATCGGCCATTGCCGGTATCCAGGATTTGCCTTACGCGGGGAATAAAAACACCCAAATTAGCATTCAGGATATTGTTATTGATACCGATTTTGGCTATCCCGATGCCCAGCGTACCAATATGACCCGTTTAACCATGTGGGCCGACTTAAATGCTAAGCAGTGGGATGTCACTGTGGATCTGCCCGCGCCGGGCTCTTTTGTGATCACCCCGAAAGAAGGCGCGTACAGTGCGAATGCGACCAAGCAGTGTCAGGTGGTTTATACTGAGCCTGCTGCCGTGAACGAAAGGCCCCATATTTGGGTGCAAGATCAAGGGTGTTAGTTCGCCGGTCCTAGCCATGCAGAGCAAAATTTTTAATTTCTAGAATAAAACTGTATGTCCCAGGGAACTGTTTGGGTTTGAGTCGGTCTAAAGCGCATTCAGCGCAAACAAGTAGTTCGTCAATTGAGGGCGGAAAATACAAGCAATCTGATGGTTTTTTCATCGCTTTTCCATGCTTGTGTACCTAGGTGTTATAAGAAGCAGCATTTTATGCCTTTGAAAAGGGTATTTGCTTGCTGAAACTGGCCCTCATTGTTAAAGTGTGCGGATATTTATCTTCATTTTGCAGTCACGCCAAAAACCATACCCAATAACGGTGTGCAGGCGCAATAACAGGAACTGGCATTTCATGTTTAAAAAGCTTCGAGGCATGTTTTCCAACGACTTGTCCATCGACCTCGGAACGGCAAATACGCTCATTTACGTTAAAGATCAAGGCATCGTACTGAATGAACCTTCAGTGGTCGCCATTCGTCAAGAACGGGCTTCTGGTCCTAAGAGTGTTGCCGCAGTCGGCGCAGATGCCAAGCGTATGCTAGGGCGTACCCCTGGTAATATCCGTGCAATCAGACCAATGAAAGACGGCGTTATTGCCGATTTCTTTGTCACCGAAAAAATGCTTCAGCATTTTATCAAACAGGTGCACGACAATAATTTCCTTCGTCCCAGTCCACGTGTACTGGTGTGCGTACCTTGTGGCTCTACTCAGGTGGAGCGTCGGGCCATTAAAGAATCTGCCCTTGGTGCAGGTGCCCGAGAAGTCTTTCTTATTGATGAGCCAATGGCCGCGGCGATTGGTGCCGGGTTACCGGTTTCTGAAGCCACAGGCTCTATGGTGGTTGATATCGGTGGTGGTACCACAGAAGTCGCGATCATCTCCTTAAATGGCGTGGTGTATTCCTCATCGGTACGTATCGGTGGCGATAAATTCGATGAAGCCATTATCAATTATATCCGTCGTAACTTTGGCTCACTGATTGGTGAAGCGACAGCCGAGCGCATTAAGCACGAAATTGGTGCCGCTTATCCTGGCGATGAAGTGCGTGAAATTGAAGTACGCGGCCGTAATTTAGCCGAGGGTGTTCCCCGCGGTTTCATTCTTAACTCCAATGAGATTTTAGAAGCCCTACAAGAACCCCTTACCGGCATTGTTTCAGCGGTGATGGTGGCCCTTGAGCAATCGCCGCCTGAATTGGCCTCGGATATTTCTGAAAAAGGCATGGTACTCACCGGTGGTGGTGCGTTGTTAAAAGATCTCGACCGCTTGTTGATGGAAGAAACGGGGATTCCTGTTGTCATCGCAGACGACCCATTGACTTGTGTAGCGCGGGGAGGCGGTAAGGCATTCGATATGATTGACCTTCACGGCGGCGACCTGTTCAGCTACGAATAACGAATACTGACGGGCAACCTTAAGGTTGCCCTGCTGTTTTTATGGATACCATATTCTCTCGCGGCCCCTCCCTCAATCTCCGGCTTACTATGGCGCTGGTGATGTCTGTCATTCTTATTTTCGCTGATCATAAACTCGATGCCTTCCAGTCTTCGCGGGTTTACATGAATTCTCTGATGAGTCCGCTGCAATATCTGGCTAATTTGCCCAGTTTGATGCTAAATGCCAGTGCTGAGCGCTTAACTTCACATGAACAACTGGTGGCAGAAAATAAACGCCTGACCAATCAGGTGTTATTGATGCGTGAGCGTTTACAGCGTTTTGATGTGCTCAAATCTGAAAATGATACATTGCGAAAATTGCTTGATGCGCCAGTTAACCGCGAGATGAAAAAAACTGTGGCAGAGTTGATGGCGGTGGATAATAACCCCTTTAGCCAGCAGATTGTCATCAACAAAGGGGCCATTGATGGCGTCTATTTGTCACAAACCGTGCTGGATGAACGGGGCATTGTGGGCCAGGTTATGGAAGTGGGCACCACAAATAGCCGTGTGGTATTGATTACCGATGTGACCCATGCCATACCGGTTCGTTCTGAGCGCAACAATATTCGCTTTATTGCCAGCGGTACCGGCTCGTTAGATGAATTACTGCTGGAACATGTTCCCCACAGTGTGGATGTGGAAGTCGGTGACATGCTGGTATCGTCCGGATTAGGAAATGTCTTTCCCGAAGGGTATCCGGTGGCGAAAGTGAGCCGTGTGGTAAGAGATGAAAGCCGTCCGTTTGCAATTGTCACTGCCACGCCACTGGCTAAACTAGACCGGCTAAAATATTTGTTGTTGCTGTCGCCTTCCTCGTCAAAAGGGACCAGCCCTCAAACCGAAATGGTACTCCCCTCAGAGGAGGCGTCGGATGATTAAAACCCGTCATACCGCCATCGTGGCAACGATAATTATTGCCTTGGTATTACAAATTATGCCATTGCCGATTCAGATTGATACCTATCGGCCCGACTGGGTGCTCATTGTTTTATCTTACTGGGCCATGGCCTTGCCTCACAGGGTGAACGTGGGGGTGGCATTTCTGACCGGCATTGCTATGGATATTCTGTTGGGCACTGCGCTGGGGATCCATTGTTTTGCCTTGAGTGTGTCTGTTTATACCTTGGCGGCGAATTACCAGCGCCTTCGCAATTACTCTGTGTGGCAACAAGCGATTATTATTGGGCTTATTAGCGCCCTTTATCATGCGGTACTTTTCTGGTTGCAACATCTGTTAACCGGTATACCTTTTCAGTTAAGCTATTTATGGCCAGTGGCGAGTTCCATGGTGCTTTGGCCGTGGATTTTCTGGCTCTTACGAAAAGCCCGACGGCAGCTCAATATCAGTTAGCGGGGGCAATATGGGCAAAGAATTAGTACTGGCATCAGCATCTGCACGACGCACAGCTTTACTGACCCAAATGGGGTTAACTCACCGGCAATTTCCGGTGGATATTGACGAATCGCCCAGACCAAATGAAACGCCTTATGATCTGGTAATGCGCTTGGCCAAAGAAAAGGCCATGGCGGCATGGCAACGTCTGCAAGGCGATGAGGTAGAGCGAGTGGTACTAGCCAGTGATACCTTGATTGCCTTCAAAGGCAAGCCGTTAGGTAAGCCGGTGGATAGGGACGATTGCTTTGCCATGTTGCGCGCCCTGTCGGATAACGAACATGACGTGCTCACGGCGGTGAGTGTTTGTGATGTGAATACCCAAAAAAACGTGTGTGTATGCACAAAGGTGTACTTTGCCCCTGTCACCGATGCCCAGATTGACGCATACTGGGCAACAGGGGAACCTGCGGATAAAGCGGGGAGCTATGCAATTCAAGGAATCGGCGGGCAATTTGTTCGCAAGGTCTCAGGCAGTGTCAGTTCAGTCATCGGGTTGCCATTATACGAAACCCGCTGTCTGCTAGAAGAATTTGGGATGATATCGTGAGCGCAGAACTGCTAATTAACGTAACACCGTCAGAATCTCGGGTGGCATTAATCGAAAATGGCATCCTTCAGGAAATCCATGTTGAACGGCATACCAAAAAAGGGCTGGTGGGTAATATCTATCGTGGAAAAGTCAGCCGAGTATTGCCGGGAATGCAGGCGGCGTTCGTTGATATTGGTTTAGATAAGGCCGCCTTTCTGCATGCCTCAGACATATTAATTAACAATGAAGTGGCCGACGAAGTAAACTGCAGTTATATCCAAAAACAGGATATTCGAGAACTGGTGCGAGATGGTCAGGACATTGTGGTGCAGGTGGTCAAAGATCCCATTGGTACAAAAGGTGCCAGACTGACCACCGATATTACCATTCCTTCCCGTTATCTGGTGTTTATGCCCAGTGTGACCCATGTGGGCGTTAGCCAGCGTATTGAAGATGAAACCGAACGGGAGCGCCTTAAAGCCCTTGTGCAGGAATACTGTGACGACGACGGCGGTTTCATTTTGCGTACAGCGGCAGAAGGGGTAAAAAAAAATGAGCTCTCTTCGGATGCGGATTTCTTGCGGCGACTGTGGAACAAAATCCGCCAGCGGATGAAACGTAAAAAATCCAATGTGCTGTACGAAGACTTACCCTTGGCACGGCGAGTAATACGGGATTTTGTGGGCACCGAATTAGATCGCATCCGTATCGATTCCAACTTGTCCTATCAGGAACTGCGGGAATTTACTGCAGAATATGTGCCTGAACTGAAAAGTAAGCTTGAATATTATCAAGGCGAACGCCCTATTTTCGACCTGTACGATGTGGAAAATGAGATCCAACGGGCGCTAAGTCGCCGGGTTGATCTTAAGTCTGGTGGCTATTTGATTATCGATCAGACTGAAGCCATGACGACCATTGATATCAATACAGGGGCCTTTGTTGGCCATAGGAATCTGGAAGAGACCATTTTCAATACCAATATTGAAGCCACCCTTGCCATTGCCCGCCAGCTTCGTTTGCGTAACTTAGGCGGCATGATCCTTATCGATTTTATCGATATGTCGGAACCGGATCACAAAAGACGTGTCTTAAATAGTCTAGAGACAGCAACGGCTAAGGACAGGGCAAAAATCAATATCCACGGCTTTACAGCGTTGGGTTTGATAGAAATGACACGGAAACGGACACGGGAGAGTCTTGAACATACATTGTGCGGAGAATGTCCGGTTTGTAAGGGCCGGGGATCGGTTAAGACCATTGAAACCATTTGTTTTGAAATTATGCGGGAAGTGGTGAGGGTTAACCGGGCTTACGATGCAGATATGTTTGTCATTTACGCATCACCGAGTGTAGCGGAAGCACTGTTAGGTGAAGAATCTCATGTTCTGGCAGAGCTGGAAGTGTTCGTGTCCAAGCAGATTAAAGTGCAGACGGAACCGCTTTACAACCAGGATAAATATGACGTAGTGATGATGTAGGGCGGTATTTATTCAGTGACAAAGGCAGGTAAGGTAGCTACATACCTGGTAAAAAAATTGTGGTTGCTGATGGCAATCATACTGGTGTTGTTTGCCGTTGCATTAAGTGCAATGCGTTACGCGCTGCCTTATATCGACCATAATAAATACCTTCTGGAAGACTATGTCCATGATAAATATGGCGTTGAATTACATATAGGCAGCGTACAGGCCAACTGGGAAAATCAAGGTCCCAGCATTATTCTCAATAATGTGGTTTTGGCCAGTAACGACTCATCCCCGGTGGCGCTGGAAATCGGCAAAGTGCATATGCAGCTGGATTTCTGGGAAAGCCTGCGCTCGCGCATGCTCTCTTCCAATGTTTTTACCCTGGAATCCATGACCTTAGAAGTGGATGCGGATCGCCTCGACAGTGCAGGTGAAAGCGATTTCCCTGTGGTGGAAGCGTTAAAAAGCCTGTTTTTAGAACAACTTCAGCGTTTTTCCCTTCGTGACGGCGATGTGGTTATCGTGCGCAATCAAAAGCGGGAAGTACTGCAGGTTGAATCCCTTAACTGGATCAATGATGACACTCATCACCAAGGCACTGGAGCAATACGGGTTCAGGAGTTAGCAAACAATTCTGCTTCATTTATTCTTGACCTTACGGGTTCGCCGGATGACTTAAATGGTGTGATGTACGCCAAAGCCGAAGATTTAGATATCTCTCCCTGGGTCAGTGGTTTGTTGTCCACACGTCGGCCGCTAAAAGAAAGCCGGGCGAATTTTGAGGTGTGGGCAGAAGTGCAACAAAGCCAATTTAGTGCCCTGTATACCCAATTTCATGACAGTAAACTGACCTGGGGGGACGAGGATTCCGTTGTCTTTAATTCCGGGATCCGTGGCGGCAGCATTCAGGCGTTGCCTGTGGGTGATATCTGGCATTTCAGGGTTGATCAGCTGGTTTTTGATTCCAATGATCAACGTTTGGTCACCGATTTGGTAGGCACGGTTAATCAACAAGGCGATATTCTGGTAAATACAGTTAAGCCTGCGCCGGTGAATCCCTTTTTAGTGCTCTTGCCCCTGTTTACCGATGACACCGCCGATGACAATGTGCGTGATCTTAACCCCGCCGGTGAGTTGGCAACATTGCAGTTACAGTGGAAATCCAAAGGACTGGAATTAGCGGCAAAACTCATCAATGTGAGCTGGCAGCAGGACGGGAAAATTCCCGGCTTTGATGCGCTGGATGCGGATATTTACTGGCACAAAAATCAGGGCGTGGTGATCCTGTCCGCCGACGATGCCAATCTCAATATTACCAATTTATTGCCAGAAGACATTCCGGTGACGAGCCTGGGCGCAAAGGTCTATATTTATAAAGATATACAGTCGGCAGATAAGAACTGGTATGTACAAAGTCCTAATTTGACGATTAATTCGCCGGTTTTGTCGCTCAAATCTGGCTTTAACTTAAATGCCAGTACCAAAGACTTGCTGTTGCGTATGGACGTGGCCGAGCGCCCCCTAAAAGATATCCAAAACCTCTTTCCGGGGCCCCTTATGGGCGAGCAAACCACCGCCTTTTTAAATCGTGCCTTTGTCGGACCAGGGACTATCGATGGCGCCACCTTGTTGTGGCAAGGGAAAGGCAGCGACTTTCCCTTTGCGAATAACGAAGGGGTTTTTCAGGCCAAGGTGAATGTGTCAGACAGTTCGTTTCTGTTTTCCGATCAATGGCCAGCGTTGCAGGACTTAGATCTTACTTTACTGTTTGAAAATGACGGCCTGACCATGACCAGCCCTGGCGGGCAGTTAAGGGATATTGCTGTCTCAGACATGGTTGCTACTATTCCGGCGTTAAAGAAACAGTCTAAATTAA
The DNA here is from genome assembly GCF_036697315.1 of Alteromonas sp. 14N.309.X.WAT.G.H12. Lineage (NCBI taxonomy): Bacteria > Pseudomonadati > Pseudomonadota > Gammaproteobacteria > Alteromonadales > Alteromonadaceae > Alteromonas > Alteromonas sp. 14N.309.X.WAT.G.H12. The sequence goes on along the minus strand of NZ_JBAHZB010000027.1, from coordinate 2,327 downwards.
CGATTGATGCCCACGGCGAGGGCAACGGTGATGACGTTGCCGCCCTGATGTTACAGAGCAGTTTATCGACGTCCTTAGGCCGCGTATTGGATAAAGACGTCGTGGTGACAGGGGCACTGTCTGCGGACTTACACCTTGATATTCCCTTTAACGGCGATCAGGTTGTGGCAAGGGGAACCGCCTACCTCAATGACAATACCGTACATGTTACCAGTATCGATATGACCTTTAACCATACCAAGGGCGATATCACCTTCGAGAACCAAAAAATTGGGGCTGTTTCGTTAAATAGCGAATTACTGGGCCAGCCGGTGGCATTGTCTTTTAACGGTAACAGCCAAAACGAAGCTTATCTGGTGGACATCAACCTGGATGGGCATTGGGATGTGGCACCCTTATTAAATACCTTTAACCCCGACTATAACGCCTACGTTGAAGGCACATCAGACTGGCAAGCCGTGGTGGCATTGCGTATTCCTAAAGAGGGATTTAGTTACCGTGCTACGGTGTCGGCGCCATTGGTGGGCATTAGCTCCCGCTTGCCTGTGCCGCTGGCAAAAGAAGAAGGTGAGGCGGTGCTGTTGAATATTGTCAGTGAAGGTGATGCCCAAGCATCAACCATTCACGCCAGTTTAGGCAATGACGTGCGTTTTGAAGGGGTGCTCCCTCATCAGGAAAAACAGTTCTCCCGTGCGCACCTTGCCTTGGGCGAAAGTGATTTTGTGGGCATGGGAATTGGCTTTAGTGTGTCGGCCACCCTCGATACGGTGGATGTGTCTAAATGGTATGATGCCATCACCTTGTTGGTGAATGGCGTTGGCAACCAGCAAAAGGCAGAACAAACGCCGCTGTTTTCTGTACCAGAACGGATATTTGTCACTGCAGATAATCTGATTGTGGCAGGCCAAAAGTTACATAATGCCAAGATCATTGCCAAGCAAAATAATAATGATTGGCTACTGGATATTAATGCTGTAGAAGCCAGAGCAATGGTGAATTTATACCATGACTGGTTAACCCGAGGTATTTCGATAGAAGCTGACTATTTGCGTTTTGATGATTGGTCGGAAAACACTTCTGGGGTGTCGGAAAACTGGGATGCCGATACCTTGCCGCCGTTATATTTTCACTGTGTGTCGTGCCAAATTGCAGATAAAGAGCTGGGTGAGTTAACGGTGGATGTGACAAAAGTGGCGGATGGCTTCGATATTCGTCAATTGAAGGCCGACAGCAAACACGGCCATATTTCGGCAACAGGCAAATGGCAATACGACGGACAGCAAAACACCACCACCTTAGATGGCACAATCAAAAGTAATAACGTCGGTCGATTGCTTGATGCGTGGGGATTGCACAGCGGCATAAAAGATTCTGGTGCATCGGTGAAATTTGATGTTAACTGGGCTAAATCGCCGATGGATTTTGATCTGGAAAGTTTAGCCGGTAAGGTGAACTGGTCTTTAACCGATGGCTATTTAAGTGAAGTGAGCGATAAGGGATCCCGTATCTTCACTATTTTCAGTTTGAACTCTTTGGTTCGCAAATTAAGCCTGGATTTTAGAGACGTCTTTGCCCAAGGGTTTTTCTATGATGGCATGAGTGGTAGCTTGTCCATCGAACATGGTAAAGCGTTTACCGATGACACCAATGTTGATGGTGGTGCCGGGGAAATGAATATAAACGGCTATACTGATCTTGTGACCCAAGAACTCAATTATAATGTTGAATTTACGCCCAATGTCACGGGGAATTTACCCATCTTGGTTTATTTCCTGGCAACGCCGCCCACGGCGCTTGCCGCCTTGGCTTTAGATAAGGTGCTGACATCGGCAAAAGTGATTTCCAACGTTAATTACCATGTTTCCGGTACCCTTAGCGAACCGGTGATTGAAGAAATGGGTAGAAAGAGTAAGGAAATCACATTACCGGCGCAAACCACAACCAACGAGTCTTCGGATGCCAATACCAGCACTGAAGATGATCCAGCAGCAACAAGCGGGGAGGAGAAAAATGGTTAATGCCGTTGCACTGCAAATGACATCGTCACCGGATATTGAAGAAAACCTGCGTTTTGTGGAAAAAAGTCTGGCTCAGCTTCCCCACGATGAAAACGCCCCCTTTTTAGTGGTGCTGCCGGAATGTTTTGCCTGTTTTGGTACCCGCGATGGTGTCTTACTGGATGTGGCGGAACCAAAGGGCGATGGCCCAATTCAGGGTGAACTGGCGCGGTTGGCAAAAACCTTTGGTTGCTACCTTGTGGCAGGCACGATCCCCCTTAAATGTGAAAATGAGGGGATGTTTACTGCGTCCTGTCTGTTTTATGGACC
>NZ_JBAHZB010000279.1:0-214 GCF_036697315.1 Alteromonas sp. 14N.309.X.WAT.G.H12 | reverse complement strand
TATCAGCAATTATTCATTAGGATTCGAATCCAATTACGACCAGCTTAATTCTTCAAATTCTCCTAACTCACAAACCTATAGCGAGTAGAAAAACCGTCAGGAAGGTCCCCTTCCGGTTAAGCGGTTTTTCACGACCACTTGCAACGCAAGTAACGTAAAACTACAACCAATTCGCTTGGTAAAGTTAGTTTGAAGGCGAGAAGCGCAGTGTGCG
>NZ_JBAHZB010000278.1:0-214 GCF_036697315.1 Alteromonas sp. 14N.309.X.WAT.G.H12 | reverse complement strand
TATCAGCAATTATTCATTAGGATTCGAATCCAATTACGACCAGCTTAATTCTTCAAATTCTCCTAACTCACAAACCTTTAGCGAGTAGAAAAACCGTCAGGAAGGTTTCCTTCCGGTTAAGCGGTTTTTCACGACTCCTTGCAACGCAAGTAACGTAAAACTACAACCAATTCGCTTGGTAAAGTTAGTTTGAAGGCGAGAAGCGCAGTGTGCG
>NZ_JBAHZB010000277.1:0-224 GCF_036697315.1 Alteromonas sp. 14N.309.X.WAT.G.H12 | reverse complement strand
TGTCCCCTTCGTCTAGAGGCCTAGGACACCGCCCTTTCACGGCGGTAACAGGGGTTCGAATCCCCTAGGGGACGCCATCTTTAATCGCGTCACAGTCGATAAATACTGTGAAATAGGCTGTAGGTTTATACCTTCGGGCAGAGTTTCTGTCCCCTTCGTCTAGAGGCCTAGGACACCGCCCTTTCACGGCGGTAACAGGGGTTCGAATCCCCTAGGGGACGCCA
>NZ_JBAHZB010000276.1:0-244 GCF_036697315.1 Alteromonas sp. 14N.309.X.WAT.G.H12 | reverse complement strand
TGACTGACTAATTTAAGTAAGTTAGAGTAGTAAGTTACTCTGATTGAGATTGATATCATGCTTTCCAATGTTGTTAAGATTATAAGTAAGGATGACATAGCACCCAAGGGTGTGTCATAAAGTCCTCCTTACGCAAAAATCGAGAAAATCACTCGATTTTGCACAACAGTTTTTGCCTGGCGGCAATAGCGATGTGGTACCACCTGATCCCATTCCGAACTCAGCAGTGAAACGCATTAGCGGC
>NZ_JBAHZB010000275.1:0-251 GCF_036697315.1 Alteromonas sp. 14N.309.X.WAT.G.H12 | reverse complement strand
AATCCGCTAGGGTCTACCATATTAATCGGGTCATTCCCCACATAAGCATACAGGTTCATCTGATCTTCATAACCCACGGGGTCAGTTTGTAGGAAACGCCCTAACTTTGGATGATAGATCCGTGCTTTGTAGTAATAAAGCTCAGTACCTTCTATTTGAATTTGACCGGTATACCTAAATCGGGAATCGCTGCTGTTTTGTGGCTGGCCGAATGGATCATACTGATGGGTCTGTACCACATTTCCATTTTT